>DATJDB010000245.1:0-18243 GCA_035497635.1 Pseudomonas sp.
ATGCAATGCGCCTCGGCGTTTAGAGAATCCCGATTTGCAACCACCGGCATTCGGATATGCTGAACGCCTTATCCGAGAAACGGTCACTTGGGTCTGTGCGGAAATCAGCCTGAGCGAGCGCAGGCACTTTGCGCACAGACCTGTACCACTGCAATCCGGGGGACACCCATGCATTTCGATCTGGCCGATCTGCGCCTGTTCATCCACATCGCCGAATCACCGAGCCTCACCCAGGGCGCGCGCCGTGCGCACCTGTCGCCGGCCGCGGCCAGCACACGTATCAAGGCACTGGAAGGTCAGCTCGACAGCCGCCTGTTGTACCGCGACAGCCGTGGCGTGGAGCTCACCCCGGCCGGGCACAAGCTGTTGCAGCATGCGCGACTGATCATGCGCCAAGTGGATTACCTGAAGAGCGAATTCACCACCTACGGCGCGGACAACGCCGGGCATATCCGCATTTTTGCCAACACCACGGCGGTGACCGAATTTCTGCCCGAGGTGCTGGCGGGCTTCCTCGTCGAGCGTCCCGGCGTCACCGTGGACCTGCAGGAACGCCTGAGTCGCGACATCGTGCGTGGCGTGCTGGACGGCACCACGGATCTGGGCATCATTGCCGGACCTTTGGAAGTCAGCGGTCTGCAGGCCATTCACTTCAGCACCGACCGCCTGGTACTGGCCGTGCCCGAAGGGCATCCGCTGGCAGGCCAGCAGGCGGTGACCCTGTCCCAAACTCTTGCCTACCCACATATCAGCCTGCATGAAGGCAGCACCCTGCTGACCTTCCTGCGCGACGAAGTGGAAAAGCTCGGCCAGAAACTGTCGCTGCGCATCCAGGTGTCCAGCTTCGAAGCCAGTTGCCGGATGATCGAGGCGGGCGTGGGCATCGGCATCATTCCCGAATCAGCCGCGCAACGGCACAGCCGCACCATGCGCCTGGCCACCGTTCAGATTGACGAGACCTGGGCGGTACGCGAGCGGCGCATCCTGGCCCGCGACCTGAATGCCCTGCCCGGTATTCTGCTGGCGCTGATCGAGCGCCTGACCGGTCGCCCGGTCGCCCAGGACGTCGGCGCATGACACCGCGACTGCCGCTCGCACTTCTGCTGGCCGGCCTGCTGGCGGGCTGTAGCCAGCCGCTCAAGCATTTGAGCGAAGAGGCCCGGGTGGCCAGCCGGGACATACGCGTCCTGCCCACCACACCTTTCCCGTTGCAGACCGTGCTGCCGCGCCGCGTCGAAGGCGAGCCTCTGCGCGTTTACCTGGAGGGTGACGGTTATGCCTGGGCAACGCCGAGCCAGCCCAGCCTGGACCCCACGCCGCGCGATCTGCTGGTCGCTCGCCTGGCCACGCTGGACCCGCAGGGCGCCGTGTATCTGGCGCGGCCCTGCCAGTTCGTCAGCCACGCGGATTGCGCGCCGCTGATATGGACCGACCAGCGCTTCAGCCGTCCGGTGGTAGACAGCCTGCATGCCGGTCTCGATCAGTTGAAACAGCACTACGGCGTACGCCGGCTGGAGCTGGTGGGCTATTCCGGCGGCGGCACACTGGCCTTGCTGCTGGCCGCCGAGCGGGACGATGTGAGCCTGGTGCAGACGCTGGCTGGCAACCTGCACCCGAATGTCTGGATCGCTCATCACCGCCTCTCGCCGCTCACCGGGTCACTGGACCCGCTGAGCTATCGCAAGCGTCTGCGCCAAATTCCCCAGCGGCATCTGACCGGCCAGCGCGACAAGGTGATACCGCCGCTGCTGACTCGCCAGTACGCCGCAAGCCTCGGCGCGGCCGGCTGCCTGGAAATCCACGCGGTGGACGCCACGCACAGCGAAGGCTGGGAAACGGCCTGGGCGAGATTTCGCCAGCGGCCGCTGGCCTGCACGCCGGCTCAGAATCCATAGGACAGGGTCACCGAGCCGAACTGGTCGTGCCCCTGCTGGCCGTGGAATTCATGGGTGCGCCAGACGCTGGCGAAGGTCAGTTGCCAGTTACTCCAGGTCAGTGCCAGACCGGCCTTGGTGTCTCCGACCCACTCCCGGCGATCCACCGAATGGCTGGATTTGAAGGTATTGCCGTCGAGCAGCATGTTGTAGGCCATGTAACGCCCCTCCACGCCGAGGAAGCCGTACCAGGCGAAGTGGCCGCGCGGAGTGAAGAACTGACTGCCGCTCTGCGCCGGGGTCACCGAGGGAATGCCCAGGCTGCGCCCCAGGCGGCGACCGAAGCGTATCTGCGCCCCGGTCGAGACATAGGTATAGAGATTGCCCAGCGCCAGACCGACGGCAGGGCCATATTCCAGCTCCAGCCCGAGCAGCTGCCCCCGGCGCCACCACTGCTGCCCATAGGCCACATTCAGGTACGGCTCGTTGCGCAACTGGTGGGACCAACCGCGCGGCTCGGTGGTATCGATGTGTTTGTGAATCCAGTGCTGCACCTTGCCGACCCCGGCACCGGGGCCCACCAGGCCGGCATCCAGATGCAACTCGCGCGTGACACGCCAGCGCGCGTCGTCACGGTCGGCGTGCATCGACACGCCGAAGAAGATCAAACCGGCGTAGGGCCGGTCGTCCTCGATCAGTTCGCGGCGGTGCAGATCCTCGGGGGTATAGCCCTGCATGCCGAAGCGGTAGGCCAGGGTCTGCACCTCGTCGCCCGCCCAGCCCGGCAGGGCATCGGCCAGGCCTCGCGTCCAGTGACCATTGGCGGGCGCGAACGACCAGAACACCTCCAGCCCCCCGCTGTAATGGCCATCCTCACTCTCGTAGGACAGCAGGTCGTTCTCGACCTTGATGGACAGCGAGTCGGCCAGCAACGGCACCGGCAGACCCGCCAGCAGCAACAATCCCAATCGCAGCGATTTTCGACCTTCCATCTCGTCGCCCCCGCAGCCTCCAACGTGCGTTAGAGATGCGTGGGGGAACAACGTTCCTCGCTTGGCCTAGACGCGGAAGCGGCGCAGCAGCCCGTCCAGGCGTTCGGCCAACTGATTGAGAGCCTGGCTGGTGGCAGCGGCCTTCTCTGCTTCGTTGGCATTGTCCTGGGCCAGGCTGGCGGTCTGCGTCACGTTGCCATTGATTTCGTCGACCACGTGGGATTGCTGCAGGGTGGCGCTGGCAATGGATGCGGCCAGGCCGCTGATACTGCGCAGCGAGTCGACGATCTGGCGCAGGCTGGCGCCGGCCTGGCTGGCCTGGTCGACGGTCTGTTCGGACAGACGACTGCTGTCCTGAATCACTTTCACGGCGGCGATCGAGTGGGTCTGCAACTGCTCGATCATCGTCTGGATTTCCGCGGTGGACTGCTGGGTGCGCTGCGCCAGCAGTCGCACTTCATCGGCCACCACGGCGAACCCACGTCCCTGCTCGCCGGCCCGTGCGGCCTCGATGGCGGCATTCAGCGCCAGCAGGTTGGTCTGTTCGGCCACGGCGCGAATCACTTCGAGCACGCCACCGATCCGGGTACTTTCGTCAGCCAGCGCGCGGATGACCTCCACCGCCTGATCGATGCTGGTGGACAGTTGCCCGATCTGCCCCAGGGCATTGTCGATGCCCTGCAAGCCGAGCCCGGCCCGATCCTCGGCGCTGCGCACGTCCACAGCGGTCTGTTCGGCGTTCTTGGCCACGTCCTGCACGCTGTACGCGACTTCATGGATGGCTGTGGCCACCTGTTCGACCTGCCGGGACTGACCGCCGCTCTGCTCGCTGAACAGGCGCGCCTGATCGCCCAGTCCCTGCGCCGTCTGACTGAGGACTCGCGCCGATTCCAGGGTTTCACCAATCACCTGGCGCAGGTTGCCGGTGAAGGTATTGAAATGTCCGGCCAGCTGGGTCAATTCATCGCGGCCATCGGTCTTCAGCTGACGGGTCAGATCGCCCTCGCCCGTGGCGATATCGGCCATGGCCCGCACGGTATCGCCCAGCGGCCGGGCAATGCTGCGCGCAATCAAGGCGATGACGCCCGCCAGCAGCCCCGCCATGAACAGGCCCAGCAGCGACGCTTGAATCAGCTCCTGACGAAACTGGGCTTTCACGTCATCGATGTACACGCCGGTAGCCAGCATCCAGCCCCAGGGCTCGAACAGCGAAACGTAGGTGACCTTTTCCACCGGCGTGGTGCCCGGGGTTTTCGGCCAGAGATAGGCAACCGTTCCCTGACCCTGATCCCGGGCCGTGCGGTTCATTTCCGCAACGAACGCAATGCCATTGGTGTCCTTGAGTTGACTCAGGTTCTGGCCGACCAGCTTAGGATCGGCATGCGTGAACATCAGGCCGTTGAGGTCGGTAATGAAAAAGTACTCGTTCCCCGCATAGCGCAGCGCCGCCAGCAGCTCTGTGGCCTGCTTCTGCGCCTGCTCGCGCGTCAGCTCGCCGGAGCGCTCCCGTTCGTGGGCCTGCCGCAACACGCCTGCGGCGGTCTGCACCACCCAGCTCAGTTGCTCGATCTTGCCATCGTGCAGGTTCTGGTAGCTGCGCTGCAGCATCATGGCCGCCAGCACCAGCAACATCAGAACGGAAGCCAGCAGGATCAGCAGCAGACGTCGGCTGATCATCAAATTGCGCAACTGAAACATGGATATTGCCACTCCCTGCAAAGCCATCATTTTGACACTAACGCAGGGATAGCAAGGCCCAAGCCAGCCCGACGTCGGCGCTACAAAAAAATACAGACAGGAAGCAAGGGCTTTGCCGGAAATGAAAAAGCCACCCTGCTGGGTGGCTTTTCATTGACTCCAAAGAGTCGGGTATGGCGCAGTGGACGGGACTCGAACCCGCGACCCCCGGCGTGACAGGCCGGTATTCTAACCGACTGAACTACCACTGCGTGTCGGCCGGACTTGCGTCCGATAACTCGGTTTCTGATTGAAGTCTTCGCTTCAATCTCAGCCCCGAACAGCGGGACTGGAGGAAAATGGCGCAGTGGACGGGACTCGAACCCGCGACCCCCGGCGTGACAGGCCGGTATTCTAACCGACTGAACTACCACTGCGCGTCGGCCGGACTTACGTCCGAATTCACAAGGATATGGTGGCTGATGACGGGATCGAACCGCCGACCCCCTGCGTGTGATGCAGGTGCTCTCCCAGCTGAGCTAATCAGCCATCGCCTTGCGAGGCGCGCACTTTACGCAGGGGCCCTTGGCAAGTCAACAGCTGACCAGGAAATTTTTAAAAATGAATGGCTTACCGGCGTTTTCAGTGAGCAATTCGCAAGCCCAGGCGAGCGACCACTTCCCCCTCGCCATGTCGTTCCAACCCCGCTTCCTCGATACCAATTCCCTGCCGCTCAAGCACCTCGAACCAGTCCAGCAGTGCGGCGAAGGTCGCCGGCCGCAGAGCGACCTGTACGCCGCCCTCGCCTTCCATGTCCAGTCGCTCGATGGCCAGCCCCTGCCGCTCGGCGGCAGTAGTCACCAGGCGCTGCAGATCGGCGGGAGCCGGCCGCACGGTTGACCGGCCGCCCACCGCGGGGACTTCGGGCGCCCGCGCCTGCAGATAGGCCTGCAATTCCCGCTGCTGCTGGAATCCCGCCAGCGCTTCGGCGCGACTGCGCTCGACCGGGACCCAGAGTCCGCCATATCCGACCGCGGCCAGAAGAAACAGGGCAAGGACAGACAGTGCCAGGCGTTCGCGCGGCGCCAGCTGTCGCCAGCGCTGCCACAAGGGCGAAGCGTGGGCGCGGGCCAGTTGCGTCCGCAGTTCGAGTATCCAGTTGCGCATCTAGCCTCCGATCACCAGGCGTGCACTTACGCCGGCCTCTTCGCGATTGGCCGAACCGAGCCGGACCACCAGCCCGGCCTCCACCAGCCGCTGACGCAGGCGATCCAGCGCCTCGAAGCCCGGCGCTTGCACCTGCAGCGCCAGATCACCCCGGGTCAGGCTGAAATCCAGCTGCTGCACGCTCACCTGTCGGCCCTCGGCGGCCAGCGCCGGGCCGGCGCGGCCCAGCAAGGCAAGCAGACCCTCCTGTTCGCCCTGGCTCTCGGCCAGATGCTGATCGAACTGCTGGCGCAGGTTGATCAGCTTGCGGTCCTCCGGAAACAGTTCGCGATACAGCTGCTCGCTGGCCTGCGCCTGCAACTGGCCTGCCTGGCGCAGCTGCCAGGCCTGCGCCAGCCCGAAGCCCCACTGCAGCAGCAGGCACAGCCCCAGCGCCAACGCCGGCAGACGCCAGCGCCGGGCGTCGCCCGCCGGCTCGCGCACCGCGAACTCGCCCTGGGCCAGATTGCAGCCCGCCGCGCAACGCGTCAGCCAGCGATGCGGACTGTCTTCGCTCGCCTGCGCTTCACTGCAGACCGGCACCGGGCCTGGCAGCAACGCCTGCGCCACAGGCAGATCCGCATCCTCCACGGCCAGCCGGTATGGCAGGTCGCCGCCCAGCAGCCAACGCCCGTCGAGCCGGCACAGTTGCGGGCCATCGCCAGGCAGCAGATCGGCGTCGACGCGGATTTCCCGGGGCGGTCGGACGGCACACAGCTGCAGCCAGGCATGCAGCCAGTCTCGACGCAGCGCATAGACCCGATGGCGGCCATCGCCCAGACGCTCCCCCACCGCCAGGTGGAAGGCTTCCACCTCCTCGGCCAGCCACTCCTCGACGGCGAACGGCAAGGCCTTGCGCAACCAGCGCGGCTTCACCGTGGGCAGACTCACCGCGCAGATCGTCACCGCCTCGACCGGCAGCACCAGGCACCAGGGCTCCGTCAGCTCGGCCAGCGCCGCCGCCAACGCCAAGGTGGTCTCCCCATCCGCGGAGACCCGGCGCACCGGCAGATCGGCATCCACGCCGTGCGCCGCCTCCGGCGGCAGAAACAGCCAGGTTTCAAGCATCGTCGTCTTGCTCCTTATTGATCCCGGCCTGACCCAGATCGCGCGACAGCACCGTCAGGGCGCCATCGCTATCACGTCGCACCAGGCTAACCAGCACCTGGCGGCGCCCGGCCAATTCCACTTCGCCGATCACCCGGAAATACTGACTGCCCACCGCCAGTGGCTGGCCCACCACGGTCTGTCCGGCCGCACCCAATTGCGTAATGAAGGCTTCGACACTGGCGAAACCCTGCGCTTCGCGAGCGACAATCAGCCCCTGGGCCAGTTGCGGCGACAGCCCGTCGACCAGGCTGGCCAGGACCAACGGGCCGGCGCTGTTCAGGTTTAGCCGGGCATCCAGTGGCAGCGCCGTGACATGGGGCAACAGGTGCCGGTAGTGCGCTTCATTCATGTCCAGCAGCAGGCGCAGCTCGGACACCTCGGCCAGCGCCCGATTGGCCGCCCGATAGGCCGGATCCAGCAGCAGATAGTCGTTGTCCTCGGCGCCACCGGGGGTGGCCTGTTCATCCTCGTCGAGCCAGTCGCGCAGGCGCTCGGCATAGGGCTCGTCAATATCCAGCAGCCGCAGCAGTCGCTGGAACTGGCCGAAGGCCTGGAGTCCGGCGTTGTCCGGCAGCGCCAGGGCATTCAGATTGAAGCGCCCGCCGGCATCTTCAATGCGCAGGTACAGCGTGCCGCCGTCATCGAAGGGAAAGGGTTTCATGGGCTGCGCCCAGGGTTCGGCGGGATGATCGAGCGGCTGACGCGGATCGCCCTGGCGCAGATCCTCGCGCAGGATCGCCTTGGCCAGCAGCTCCCCGCCCAGGGCGTAATGCCAGGCCTGGTTATGCGTCAGCAGATTGCCACTGCTGCGGATCGCCAACTGCTGGCGGGCAATCAGCCCGGCACCCACCACCGTTACCAGCGCCACCACCAGCAGCACGGTGATCAATGCCACCCCCCGCTGCGCTCTCATGACTCCGTCTCATTGTCGGCAGCCGGCCCCTGGTCGGTTCCGTCCGCCTCGGGAAGATGGAACAGGCGCCGCAACACACCGTAATGACGGTGTTCCAGACTCAATTCCACGGCACGCGGCAGCAGATTCAGGCTCTGCTCATCAACACCGTCGGGCCAGCTTTCCTGCCAATGGCCGTAGCGATCCAGATAGCGCAACCGCCAACCGCTGACCCCCTCGAGAACCTGTTGCGTGCGGGGCTGGCTGTCCTGTGCCTGGTCGAGTATCTGCCAGTACTGTCGCTGCCAATGGCCATCGCGCACTTCCCAGCGCACCCGCTGCAAGCCCGAGCGCGCGATCCCTGTGGGATTGCGCCAGCCGCCCCGGGTGAATTCCAAGGTCTGCCGTTCGCGACCCTCGCCGAGCAGCGCGGCCAGCGCGTCGCCATAGGGCGCGCGCACCGGGCGGGCCAGCAGTTGGCGCAGGTCTCGTTCGAAGGCTGCCATGCCCCGGCTCAGCTCGCGCAGGCGCAGCTCCTGCTGGCGCGTCGCTGCATCGGCACGCAGCACACTGTCCAGCAGCCGATAGGTGCCCACGCCCAGCAAGGCGAACAGGGCAATCGCGATCAGCAATTCCAGCAGGGTGAACCCGCGCGCGGCTTTCATGGCGTGGCCTGCAGAAAGCCGCTCAGCGCCAGCAGCGCTTGTTCGCGCTCCAGGCTTTCGCCGCCCCGGGCGACCCACAGTTCCACGCGCCGCAGGGCCGGATGCGCGGTCGAGACGATGCGGGCCTGCCATTGCCAGGGACGCCCGGCGTAGTCCAGCTTGCCTTGCCGGCTGCCCTCGCCCGGCGGCGGGTTTTCCAGTTGCAGCTCGATCAGCTGGTTGTCGGCGATCCACAGGGCCAGAGTCTTGTCCTCCAGACGCGCGGCAGTCTGCAGGCTACGGGCGCTGGCGGTGAGAATGCTGGCGGCAACCAGCGCGAAGATGGCCAGGGCGACCAGCACCTCAAGCAGGGTAAAACCACGCGCCGGCTTCATTTACCCGCTCCGAGGGTTTCCACACGGGGGAGCCGAAAGCCGTCACTGCTCAGTTCCAGACGCAGGCCGTCGGTGCGGCGCTCGGCCAGACGCAGGCGAAACGGGCTGAGCTCGCCGCTCGACAGAATCAGCACCTGCGGGGCGGCGACCGCCGGCCCCTTGGCACCGGCCAGAAGCAGTGGCCGCCCCTCGATTTCCAGGCTGGCCAGCACACCCTGCGGCAAAGGCTGCGCAGCTCGGTCTTCCCAGGGCACCCAGCGGCCATTGTCGTACGCCATCACCTGCCAGTGCTCCGGCTCGATGCGCAGGCCGTATTCACGATTATCCAGCACCGCTTCCTCGGCCAGCACGCCGATCAGCCCGGCCAGTCGTTCGGCCTCGCCGCGCAGCTCACGGGCCGGGCCGGCGAAGCCGCCACCGAGCACCGCCAGCCCGACCAGGCTACCGATCAGCACCAGCACCACCAGCAGCTCGACCAGGGTGAAGCCGCGCTGACGCATCAGATGTCCCAGTTGCCGATATCGGCGTTCAGTTCGCTGCCGTCCTGTCGGCCGTCGGCACCCAGCGAATAAAGGTCGAAGGCGCTCTTGCCGCCCGGCGCCAGGTATTGATAGGAATTGCCCCACGGATCCACCGGCAGGCGCTTGAGGTAGCCGTCGGGGTTCCAGTTGCGCGCCGTCGGGTTGCCGGAGGGCTTGCGCACCAGCGCCTCGAGGCCCTGCTGGGTGCTCGGGTAGCTGTAGTTGTCCAGCTTGTACATGTCGAGGGCGGCGGAAATGGCCTTGATGTCGTTCTTCGCCACGGTGATCTTGGCCTGGTCCGGGCGGCTCATGATCTGCGGCACCACCAGGGCGGCAAGGATGCCGAGGATGACCACCACGACCATGATCTCGATCAGCGTGAAGCCGTGCTGCGTGCGTCGTTGCATGGATTAGCCCACCAGTTGGTTGAGAGAGAGAATCGGCATCAGGATCGCCAGCACGATGATCAGCACCGTGACGCCCATGAACACCAGCATGAAGGGCTCGAACAGGCCGACTAGCAGCGCCACCCGGGCGGCCAGATCGCTTTCCTGAGCAGTGGCGGTACGCGCCAGCATCTGGTCGAGTTCGCCGGAGCGTTCACCGCTGGCGATCATGTGCAGCATCATCGGCGGGAACTGGCGGGTGGCTTCCAGCGCGCGGGTCAGGCTGCCGCCTTCGCGCACCTTGCGCGCCGCCTCGCGTACCTCGCCGCGAATCAGCCGGTTGCCGATCACCTGACCGGCGATGTCCAGCGCCTCCACCAGCGGCACGCCGCTGCGGGTGAGAATCGCCAGAGTCGAAGCGAAGCGCGCACATTCGGCGGTGCGCAGCAGCCCACCGATCAATGGCAGGCGCAGCAGCAGACGGTGCCAGCGCAGACGCAGCGCTTCATCGCGCAGCGCACGCCGCAGGGCAAACAGCGCGCCGCCCAGTAGCGGCACCAGCAGCCAGCCCCAGGCGCGCACGGCGTCACTGACGGCGATCAGCCCGCGGGTCAGCGCCGGCAGCGTCTGTCCGGAATCGATGAATACGCGCACCACGTCCGGCACCACGTAACCGAGCAGGAAGCCCACGATGGCCAGCGAGGCGATCATGAGAATCAGGGGATAAAGCAAGGCGAGCTGGATCTTCTGCCGCGACTGCTGACGCTGCTCGGTGTAGTCGGCCAGGCGCTCCAGGACCGGACCGAGATGCCCGGCATGCTCGCCGGCGGCTACGGTGGCGCGATACAGCTCGGGGAAAGCGGCCGGGAAGGCTTTCAAACCTTCCGCCAGGCTGTGACCCTCAAGCACGCGCGCGCGCACCGCCAGCAGCATCGCCTGGATGCGCGCCGAACCGGCCTGGGCGGCGGCCGCGCCGAGCGCCTCCTCAATCGGCAGCGCGGCCTGCACCAGAGTGGCCAGCTGGCGAGTCAGCAAGGCCAGATCCTGCGCCGACAGGCCACGCACCAGTTGCCAGCCCGTGCCGCTCGCCTCCCGGGCGCGCGCCGCCTTGACTTCCAGTGGCGCCAATTCCCGCTCACGCAGCATCTGCCTCACCTGGCGGCTGCTATCGGCTTCCAGAATGCCCTTGCGCTGGCGGCCCCGCGTATCGAGGGCCCGGTATTCGAAGGCGGCCATCGATTATTCCTCGCGGGTCACCCGCAAGACCTCCTCCAGCGTGGTCACGCCTTCGAGCACCTTGCGCCGGCCATCCTCGCGAATGCCCGGTCCGAGTCGGCGGGCATGATGAATCAGCTCCTGCTCGGCGGCGCCGTTGTGCACCAGCGTGCGCATGACATCGTCGAACACCACCAGCTCATAGATGCCGGTGCGCCCGCGGTAGCCCTGCTGGTTGCAGGCGGCGCAGCCACAGGCGCGGTAGATGAGTGGCGCCTGCTGCACATCAAGGCCCAGCAGCGCACAGGCCGACTCGTCGGCGTTGATGGCTTCCTTGCATTCCGGGCAGAGCACGCGCACCAGGCGCTGGGCCAGCACGCCGAGCAGCGACGAGGCCAGCAGAAAGGGTTCGACGCCCATGTCCACCAGCCGGCTGACCGCGCCGACGGCGCTGTTGGTGTGCAGGGTGGACAGCACCAGGTGGCCGGTGAGCGAGGCCTGCACGGCGATTTCGGCGGTTTCCCGGTCGCGGATCTCACCGACCATCACCACGTCCGGGTCCTGACGCAGGATGGCGCGCAGACCGCGCGCGAAGGTCATGTCCACCTTGGGATTGACCTGGGTCTGGCCGATGCCTTCCAGGTGGTATTCGATGGGGTCCTCGACGGTGAGGATGTTGCGCGTTCGGTCGTTGAGGGTGACCAGGCTGGCATACAGCGTAGTGGTCTTGCCCGAGCCGGTGGGCCCGGTGACCAGCAGGATGCCGTGCGGCTTGCGCACCGTGTCTTCCATGCGCAGGCGGTCGCGCTCGCTCATGCCCAGGTGCGCCAGGCTCAGGCGCCCGGCCTGCTTGTCGAGCAGACGCAGCACTACCCGCTCGCCATTGGCCGACGGCAATGTGGATACCCGGATATCCACCTCGCGCCCGGCGATGCGCAGCGAAATGCGCCCGTCCTGCGGGATGCGCTTTTCGGCGATGTCCAGGCGCGCCATGACCTTGATGCGCGACACCAGCAACGCCGCCAGCTCGCGCCGGGGCTCCAGCACCTCGCGCAGGATGCCGTCCACGCGAAAGCGCACCACCAGACGTTTCTCGAAGGTTTCCAGGTGAATGTCCGAGGCATTCTCACGGATCGCCTGGCCGAGGATGGCGTTGATCAGGCGAATGATCGGCGCGTCATCCTCCTGTTCCAGCAGGTCTTCGGTTTCCGGCACCTGTTCGGCCAGGGCGGCCAGATCGAGACTGTCGCCCAGGTCCTCGGCCAGTTGCATGGAGTTGGCGTCCTGCTGATAGGCGCCAGCCAGTAGACGTTCGAATTCTTCGGTGGATAGAGGACGCAACGGTAGCCGCTGGCCGGCGAAACGCCGGGCCTCGGCGAGGACGGTCGGCTCGACGCCGGGACGAAACCCCAGGCAGCCGGGGCGCGGCTCTTCCAGCAGCACCACTCCATGCCGACGGGCATAACTGAACGGCAGCCGGCGCGGCGGCGGAAAAGCGGGAAGGGTCATCGGTCGGTCCCTCGACAGGCATGGCGTATAGGTCTAGACGATTTTTGCCCGGCTGTGCGCGCACCGCAGAGCGACTCACCCAAAGTTCGGCTTGTCGCTCTGCGATGGCCGTCTATGCTCGATTCGCCTGTCCTCCATGCCCCACGGACCCATAACAAGAACACGTGCAGGGAGCCTTTCTTGTCCCGATTCGGCAATGCGCACTGGTGGTCGCTGCAGGCCCCGCTTCTGCTCGCCATCGCTCTGCTGCTGGGCACCGCCGTTCACCTGGCCTGGCGTAGCGCCGCCTGGCTGAACCTGCTGCGCAGCGAACCCGTGATCGCCATCCCCCGCCCGCAGGCACCGGTCGCCAGCCTCGCGCCACAACAGCTGGCCAAGCTGTTCGGCCTGCCTCCGCGCGCCGCACCGGTGGCGCCGCCGGCCACCACCCTGCGCCTAACGCTGCATGGCAGCTTCGTGCACCCGGACCCGGCACGCTCCAGCGCCATCATCCAGCGCGATGGCGGCCCGGCCAAACGCCAGACGGTGAACAGTCAGCTGGAGCCCGGCGTGCGCCTGCATGCGGTGTACCCCGACCGGGTGGAAATCGAACGCAACGGACAATTGGAAACCCTGCCCTTCCCCCGATATCGCCAGACCCTTTCCGGCAACGGCGTCTCCACAGCTCCCGCTCCGGCTTCTGCCCCGGCCGTCAGCAGTGAACAGCTGGCCATGCTGCAGGAAGAAAGCTTCAAACAGCTGCGTGAACGCATGGCCACCCTGCGCCAGCGTATCCAGGGCAACACCGCCGAGGCTGAAGTGCTTCCGCCTCCTACCGACTCCCCCACGCAAAGCGACTGACCGATGCCGTGCTATCCCCTTGCCCTTCGCCTGGCCGGCCTGCTGCTGGCCTCGTTCCTTTCCCTGTCCGCCGTGGCCCAGACAGACCCCGTCGCGGAAAACCCGTCCGCCGAATACTGGACCATCAACCTCAAGGATGCCGACATCCGCGAGTTCATTGATCAGGTGGCGGAAATCACCGGAGAAACCTTCATCGTCGACCCGCGCGTCAAGGGCCAGGTGAGCGTGGTGTCCCAGGCGCGCCTGTCGAGCCGGGAGGCCTACCAGCTGTTCCTCTCGGTCATGGCCACCCACGGTTTTACCGTCATTGCCCAGGGCGATCAGGCGCGCATCGTGCCCAACGCCGACGCCAAGGCCGAAGCCGGCGCACCGGCGGCGCTGGCCGATCAGTTGGAGACCCGCCTGATCCAGGTGCAGCACAACGCCGCCAGCGAACTGCTGCCACTGATCCGCCCGCTGGTACCGCAATATGGCCATCTGGCCGCCGTGCCCAGCAGCAATGCGCTGATCATCAGCGACCGGCGCGCCAATATCGCCCGGCTGGAAGAACTGATCCGCCAGCTGGACCAGAAGAACGAGAAGGATTACAGCGTGCTGGATCTGCAGCACGCCTGGGTGATGGACGCGGCGGAGACGCTCAACACCGCCATCGCCCGGGGCCAGGCCGGCGGCGCTAGCGGCACCCAGGTGATCGCCGATGGGCGCACCAACCGCTTGATCCTGCTCGGCCCGCCGGCGGCGCGCGCCAAGCTGGCCGCCATGGCCAGGGCGCTGGACACTCCCAGCGTGCGTTCGGCCAACACCCGGGTGATTCGCCTGCGCCACAACGATGCCAAGACCCTGGCCGCCACCCTCGGCGAACTGGCGGCGGGCCTGACCAGTCCGGAAGGCGGCGGAGCAGCAGCCGGGAGCAGCCGCTCGCAGAACATGCTGATCCGCGCCGATGAAAGCCTCAACGCGCTGATTCTGCTGGCCGAGCCGGAAACCGTGAACACCCTGGAAGACGTCGTGCGCCAGCTGGATGTGCCGCGTGCCCAGGTGCTGGTGGAGGCGGCGATCGTCGAGGTGTCCGGCGACATCGCCGATGCGCTGGGTGTGCAGTGGGCGATCGATGCGCGCGGCAGCACCGGCGGGCTCGGCGGGGTGAACTTCGGCAGCACCGGGCTGGCGGTCGGTTCCCTGCTACGCAGCCTGCAGGAAGAACGCGCCGTGCCGGAAGGCCTGCCGGACGGTGCCATCATCGGCCTGGGCACCGACAGTTTCGGTGCACTGATCACCGCACTGTCGTCCAACAGCAAGAGCAACCTGCTGTCCACACCCAGCCTGCTGACCCTGGACAACCAGCGCGCGGAAATCCTCGTCGGCCAGAACGTACCCTTCCAGACCGGCTCCTACACCACCGATGCCTCGGGGGCCGGCAACCCGTTTACCACCATCGAACGGCAGGATATCGGCGTGACCCTCAAGGTCACCCCGCACATCAACGAGGGCGCCACACTGCGCCTGGAAATCGAGCAGGAAATCTCCTCCATTGCCCCGAGCGCCAGCCTGACCGCGCGGGCCGTGGACCTGATCACCAACAAGCGCGCCATCAAGAGCACCATCCTCGCCGAGGACGGTCAGGTGGTGGTGCTCGGCGGGCTCATCCAGGATGACGTGACGCGCAGCGAATCCAAGGTGCCGCTGCTCGGCGACATCCCATTGCTCGGCCGTCTGTTCCGCTCCACCAAGGACACGCACATCAAGCGCAACCTGATGGTGTTTCTGCGTCCCAGCGTGGTCCGCGACGCGGCCGGTCTGGCGGCGCTGTCCGGCAAGAAGTACAGCGACATTCGCGTCCTGAACAACGGCGGACGCAACTCACTGCTGCCGCCCAGCGAGCATCTGCTGTTCGATGGTCTGGGGGAGCGGCCGGTGGATCTGCGACAGTAGCCCTCCACCCCGACAGGCACAAACATACAAGCGGCTTCAGCCGCGATGCTCTTGTACGGACCCATGCCAGAAGCTCGCGACTGAAGTCGCTCCTACAGGTCCGTGCAGCTGGCGAGCTCCACTAGAAAATCGCCGCCCATAAGAAAGCCCCGGCATATGCCGGGGCTTTTGGGTACTGCGTGACGCCTTACTTGTCTTCGTTACGCTGGTGCTTGAAGAACACACCCGTGTCGCCGAATGCCGAGGCGATGAAGGGCGAGGCCAGTTCGATCTCACCGATCTTGCGCGCACTGTTACGACGCTCGTTGGCGTACTTGGTATTCAGCGAGGGGAAGATGGACGTCTTGATACCTACCGAAGTGGCATAGACGTCATACACCTTGGTGCCTTCCTCGATGCCCATCAGGTCCTCACGGAAATCGTGCGGCGTGGTGGCGAAGCGGGACTTCACCTCGGCGCGAGGCACGAAGTAGACCTGAGTCGGCGCCTTGGGCGTGGCGATGGCGGTGCCGTCCTGCTTCACCTTGGCCATGTCATCCACACGCAGCAGGGTCGGCTTCAGGGTGACCGCCGAGAACAGGATCGTGGTACCCAGGGTTTCGTTCGCCTCGGTCTGCACGAACTGCGAAAGCTCGTTGGCGAAGAAGTTGTGGTTGTCGCCCTGGCCGGAGAGGGTGTACAGCGCCGAGACGTTCTGCGACGGCGTACCGTCGACGAATGCCTTCCAGGCCAGGCCCGGAGCGAAGCCACGGTCAGCCGGGTCACCGGTGACGGACAGACGCAGCAGACTGTGGTCGGCGCCTTCGAACAGGCCGGTGTAGCCGTGGTTGGCGGTCGGCACGAAACGCACCTTAGCCATCACGCCATGCGGGTGGATCGGCTTGGAGTAGCCCACCGGCGCAACGTCACCGGTCTTCTTCACCTTGTCCCACAGGATGGTGCCGATCAGGCCACCGACATCAACCGGCACCAGCGGCGGCAGTTCGTCGTTCTTGTACTGGCTACGCAGTGCGCCGTTGACCCAGAGATTTTCCAGCTTGTTGGCCGCCGGCCAGCTCTCGTAGTCCGCCGGAATGTTCAGGCCCCAGGGCTTGAACGCGTTCTCGACGCCCACCAGGCTGCTGTTCAGCTGCGGGTTGTGGCGCTTGAGCACGTCCACCATGGTGGTGTGCTCGACCCAGTCGATACCTTCCTGGGTGTAGACCTCGGGACGGTAGTCCTTGGTGTAGAAGCGGTCAGCCATCAGACGACGCGAGGCGTTCATGATGAAGATCTGGAACGCGGTTTCACCGAAGGCGAAGCCGTCCGGACGCACGGTTTCGGCCAGCTGGCCCACCAGGGTATCGATCTTCTCGATGTCGTTGCTGTACAGGCGCTTCAGGTTGGCCAGGGTTTCCGGATCCTTGGTCAGATCCTCGAACTTGGTGATCGGGTTCAGACCGATCTGGCGACGGAACTCGTTGTAACGCGGCACGCCACGCTCACGATCCCGCAGTACGTCGATGGTCGCCATGTCGATATTGCCGATCAGCGGCATGGACAGATCACGCATGAAGCTCGGGTAGTTGTTCAGCGTCAGCGAACCCGGGTTGGTGATACCGAAGGAGTACCAGAGGCGCTCCGGACGCTCGGCGGCCAGCAACTCTTCCGCATCGCGGTCGCGAGTGTTCTGCAGCGGGATGCTGCGCGACATCAGGTTCGAGCCGATATCGAAGACCTGCACGTTGTCACGCAGCAGCGGGTGCATGCGGTAAACGGCAACGAACTCTTCGGTCAGGCTGAACGGGACGCCGTAGTTGTTCGGCGCGGCGGAACCGACGATGCCGCCCAGCGCGTGGTCGATACTGCTGCTGCCCACACCGTCGCCGACGCTCGGGTCGAAACCGAGGATGCGCTTGACGAAGGAATCGCTCTTGAGCAGGTCGTCACGCAGTTTGCGCATTTCCTGCTGATAGTCGTCACGCGGGCCGCTCTGGCCCAACAGACCCCACCAGTTGGAGTACATGGCACGCTCGGTGACCGGGTTGGCAATCACCGCCGGGGTCCATTCCACGGTGTGGATCTTGGCCATCAGCGCGGCGTTGACCAGACGGGCCTTGTCGTACAGCCACTGGTCGTCCTTGTCCGGATAGCGCGTCTTCAGACGCTCGGCAATGGCGTTGTGCTCCAGGGTGAACAACTGGTGCAGCATGCTCAGGCCAACCCACCAGTTCTCGTTGAAACCGGTCACCGGCTTGCCGGACACGAACTCGCGCGGCAGGCGATTGTTGCCATCGACTTTCAGCTTGCCGTCCACGAAGGAACGGAGCTTGTCGTTGGTTTCCTTGCTGCTGCCGTAGATCTGCGAACCGTCCCACCAGTGGGTGTTGTGGTTGCGGAAGGTCTGCGGCTTGGCGGCTTCGTCGGCGCTGCGGGTCGGGTCGGCCTGGGTGCGGCGCACTGCCAGGCTGCCGGTACCCATGGTGTCGCCGGCCGGCAGCGGAACCTGAATCGGGTCAGCATCGGCGTTCGGGCCATGATCGAACCAGTCATGAATCATGAACTGGATCCAGGCTGCGGCGATGAAGTTCAGGCTCGGCGCGGGTTTGAACTCGTCCCGAGCCATCAGAACGTTACTGACTTCCCGCGGGTTGGGACTGAGCAGGGTATCGGTTTCGCCATTCGAGGCGTCCAGCGCCACGTTGCGGCCGAAGCGCCGGTACACGGAACCTTCGGAAGGATTGGCCAGGATGTTACAGGTGCCATCCTCCATACGTGCGCCTTCGGCGCGCGCGTCACAGGTGATATCGGCGTTGTGGAGGGCATACTTCTCCACATCGATGAGGTTGTTTTCGAACAGCGATTCGCGTTCCATCGCAAGCGTGATCAATCCCGCAGCGATTCCCAGCGTTCCCAGCTTGGTTAAGGCTGGCCAAGTTACCCAGACGGACATGCAGTTTTCTCCCTTGTTATTGTCATGCGCACGCGCCGAGAGATCGGCTGGGCCAGCTTAGGGAAGGGGGAGTGGGTTCGCCCCCTCCTTGGGTAGGGGAACGGGGCAGTTGGCGTGC
>DATJDB010000246.1:0-5742 GCA_035497635.1 Pseudomonas sp.
GATGCGGTGTTCGCCGCCGGTGCGGATGCACAGGTCGGGCAATGGCTGATCAGCGGTGGTCAGACAACCCTCCAGCATCGCCGCATCGATCTGCCCGGCTTGCAGCTGGCCGGCCTGCACCCGCTCAGCCAGCTGACGCGCGGCCTGGGTGATGTCCCACTGGCCGCCGTAGTTGGCGGCCACCTGCAGAAGCAGGCGACCTTCGCTGGCCAGCGCCTCGGCCTCGGCCATGGCGGCCTGCAGCTCAGGATGAAAGCGCGAACGGTCGCCAATGATGCGCAAGCGAATGTCGTTCTGGCTGAGCTTGCGTGCCTCGCGGCGCAGGGCGCCGAGAAACAGTTCCATCAGCGCGCCAACCTCATCGGCCGGGCGTTGCCAGTTCTCGCTGGAGAAGGCGAACAGTGTCAGCACTTCCACACCGGACTCGACGCAGACCTCGATTACCGCGCGCACCGCATCGACGCCGGCCTTGTGGCCGGCGACGCCGGGCAGCAAGCGTTTCTTGGCCCAGCGATTGTTCCCATCCATGATGATCGCCACATGCCGCGGCACTGCCGGCAGGGCTTCCTGTTTTTGCTTGCTCATGCTGGTTCCCGCAGGCCTCAAACGGCCATCAGGTCGGTTTCCTTGGCTTCCAAAGCCTTTTCAACCTCGGCGACGAACTTGTCGGTGAGCTTCTGCACCTCGTCAGCGGCGCGACGTTCCTCGTCCTCGCTGATTTCCTTTTCCTTGACCAGGTCCTTGAGCTGGGCCAGCGCGTCGCGGCGGATGTTGCGAATCGCCACGCGAGCATTCTCGGCCTCGCCACGCGCCTGCTTGGTGAAGCCCTTGCGGGTTTCCTCGGTCAGCGCCGGCATCGGCACGCGGATGGTGGTGCCGGCGGTGGCCGGGTTCAGGCCCAGATCGGAGGTCATGATGGCTTTTTCGACGGCCTGGATCATGGCCTTGTCGAACACGGTCAGCGCCAGGGTACGGGAGTCCTCGACGGTGACGTTGGCGATCTGGCGCAGTGGGGTGTCGCTGCCGTAGTAGGACACCATGACGCCGTCCAGGATGCTGGGGTGGGCACGGCCGGTACGGATCTTGGCGAACGCGGTCTTGAGAGACTCCACGCTCTTTTCCATGCGGGTCTGTGTGTCCTGCTTGATCTCGTTGATCATACGTTCGATTCCTCGATCAGGGTTCCTTCGGCACCACCCAGAACGATGTTCAGCAGGGCGCCAGGCTTGTTCATGTTGAAGACGCGCAGCGGCATCTTGTGGTCGCGGACCAGGCAGATGGCAGTCAGGTCCATGACCTCGAGCTTGCGATCCAGTACGCCATCATAGGTCAGGCGCTCGAACTTCTCGGCATTCGGATCCTTGAACGGATCGGCCGTGTACACACCGTCCACCTTGGTGGCCTTGAGCACCACGTCGGCATCGATTTCGATGGCCCGCAGGCAGGCCGCGGAGTCGGTGGTGAAGAAAGGATTGCCGGTGCCGGCGGAGAAGATCACCACTTCGCCACTCTTTAGGTGACGCATGGCCTTGCGACGGTCGTAGTGGTCAGTGACACCAACCATGGAAATGGCGGACATGACCAGCGCGGGAATATTGGAGCGTTCCAGGGCGTCGCGCATGGCCAGCGAGTTCATCACGGTCGCCAGCATGCCCATGTGGTCGCCGGTAACGCGGTCCATGCCCGCCGCCGACAGCGCAGCGCCACGGAACAGGTTGCCGCCGCCGATGACCAGTCCGACCTGAACGCCGATGCCGACCAGCTGGCCGACCTCCAGTGCCATACGATCAAGCACCTTGGGGTCGATACCGAACTCTTCGGACCCCATCAGGGCTTCGCCGCTGAGTTTGAGTAGGATGCGTTTATAGCGAGGTTGACCACTCACCTGCTGTGCCATTGCGTATCTCTCCTGCGGCGTTCTGCTGTTCTTGCAGGCCAAGGCCTGCGAATGGATGCCCAGGGCATCCGAGCCGGCCTGTGTCGACCGTTTTTTCGACTCCACTTTGACGAAAAGGCCGCACGCGTGAGCGGGCAGCCTCTTCGTAAAACCGCCGAAATTACTGCTTGGAAACAGCCATCTGGGCGGCTACTTCTGCAGCGAAGTCGACTTCGGCCTTCTCGATGCCTTCACCCACTTCGTAGCGCACGAAGGAGACGATTTCGGCACCGGCCTTCTTGGCCAGCGCGCCGACCTTGATTTCCGGGTCCTTGACGAAGGCCTGCTCGACCAGGCTGGCTTCGGCCAGGAACTTGTTGATGCGACCCTTGACCATGTTCTCGACGATATTTTCCGGCTTGCCGGCGATCTTGTCGGCGTTGAGCTGCAGGAAGATTTCCTTTTCCTTGGCAACCAGCTCTTCGGAAATGTCGGACGGGCTCAGGACAGCAGGATTGCTGGCGGCTACGTGCATGGCGATGTCGCGAGCCAGCTCGGCGTCGCCGCCCTTCAGGCAGACCAGCACGCCGATACGGTGACCGTGCAGGTAGGCACCGACCACATCACCTTCCACGCGGGTCAGGCGACGGATATTGACGTTCTCGCCGCACTTGGCGACCAGGCTCAGACGGGCTTCTTCACGATCGGCGACCAGCGGAGCGGCGTCGGTGTAACCGGCGGCAAAGGCTTGATCCAGGCTTTCGGCAACGAAGGCCTTGAAGTCAGCCTGCAGGGCCAGGAAGTCGGTCTGGGAGTTGACTTCCATGATGATAGCGGTCTTGTTGTCATCGGAAATCTTGGCGGCGATGGCGCCTTCGGCGGCAATATTGCCAGCCTTCTTGGCGGCCTTGATGGCGCCGGAAGCGCGCATGTCGTCGATGGCCTTCTCGATGTCGCCTTCGGCGGCAACCAAGGCCTTCTTGCACTCCATCATGCCTTGGCCGGTGCGCTCGCGCAGTTCTTTGACGAGGGCTGCAGTAATCTCTGCCATGTTCGAGATCCTCTGGAAAGGGGGGTTGATTCGGTTACTTGCCCGCCAGGCGGGCCAGTCGATTCGGGAGTGGCGAAAAAGGGGGCCTAGCCCCCTTTTTCGCTTGACGCATTACACCGGGGCGCGGCGCTATCAGCCGGCAGCGGCTTCAGAGGCGGCTTCTTCGACGAACTCGTCGCCAGCGCCACCATTTTGCTTGCCACGCAGCACGGCGTCGGCCATCGAGCCCAGGTACAGCTGGACAGCGCGGATGGCGTCGTCGTTACCGGGGATGATGTAGTCCACGCCTTCCGGGCTGCTGTTGGTATCGACAATGCCGATGACCGGGATGCCCAGCTTGTTGGCTTCGCTGATGGCGATGCGCTCGTGGTCGACGTCGACCACGAACATCGCGTCCGGCAGACCGCCCATTTCCTTGATACCACCCAGGCTGCGCTCGAGCTTATCGAGGTCGCGGGTGCGCATCAGGGCTTCTTTCTTGGTCAGCTTGTCGAAGGTACCGTCCTGGGACTGGCCTTCGAGCTCACGCAGACGCTTGATGGAAGCGCGGATGGTCTTGTAGTTGGTGAGCATGCCGCCCAGCCAGCGGTGGTCGACATAGGGCATGCCGCAACGGGCAGCTTGCTCGGCAACGATCTTGCCGGCGGAGCGCTTGGTGCCAACGAACAGGATCTTGTTCTTGCCGGCAGCCAGCTTTTCAACGAAGGTCAGTGCCTCGTTGAACATCGGCAGGGTCTTTTCCAGGTTGACGATGTGAATCTTGTTGCGCGCGCCGAAGATGTACTTGCCCATCTTCGGGTTCCAGTAACGGGTCTGGTGGCCGAAGTGCACACCGGCCTTCAGCATATCGCGCATAGTGACTTGGGACATGATCGTTCCTCAATAAGTCGGGTTAGGCCTCCACGCATCCCGATTTCCAACCCTTTCAGGCACCCAGGAAACCGTGTCGACGCGTGTGCGGATTTGATCGCCAGACGGGACCACCCCGTCGAGCGGCGCGTTTTATAGCATAACGGGGCGCCCGAAAGCTAGGATGAACACCGCCCGCCGACACTTTTCCCGCCCCGCCGGGCCGCGCCATCCGCCCGGCAACAATCGCTTTGGTTTATCATTCCGCTCCCTTTGTATCGCAGAGCGCCGTAAGAGATCTCCATGACCGTCTCCATCAAGACCCCGGAAGAAATCGAGAAGATGCGCGTGGCCGGCCGCCTGGCCGCCGACGTGCTGGAAATGATCGAGCCCCACGTCCAGGCCGGGGTGACCACCGAGGAACTGGATCGCATCTGCCACGACTATATCGTCAACGTCCAGCAGGCCATCCCAGCCCCCCTCAACTACCACGGCTTTCCCAAGTCGATCTGCACCTCGATCAACCATGTGGTATGCCACGGCATTCCCAATGACAAGCCGCTGAAGAACGGCGACATCATCAATATCGACATTACCGTCATCAAGGACGGCTACCACGGCGACACCAGCAAGATGTTCCTGGTGGGCAGCGCACCGGAATGGGCCGAGCGTCTATGCCGCATCACCCAGGAATGCCTCTATAAGGGCATCGAACTGGTGCGTCCCGGCACCCGCCTGGGCGATATCGGCGAAGTGATCCAGAAGCATGCCGAAAGCCATGGCTTTTCCATCGTGCGCGAGTACTGCGGGCACGGTATTGGTGCAGTTTTCCACGAAGAACCGCAGGTGCTGCACTACGGCAAGGCAGGCACCGGCCTGGAACTCAAGGAAGGCATGACCTTCACCATCGAACCGATGCTCAATCAGGGCCGCGCGGAAACCCGCACTCTGGGCGATGGCTGGACCGCCATCACCAAGGATCGCAAGCTGTCCGCGCAGTGGGAACATACCCTGGTGGTCACCGCGACCGGCTACGAGATCCTGACCCTGCGCAAGGACGACACCATCGCTCACCGCTCGGCCTGAATCCTGCTTTAGCAGGCCGCCCTCCAGCAGCAAGGCGTAGTCATGCCCGTGATCGATACCGAATTGTTCGACCCTGGCCAGTTCCAGGCGGAACTGAGCCTCAAGGCCAGTCCCATCGCGGCCTTCAAGAAGGCCATCGGCCGGGCCCGCGAAGTGCTTGACCGGCGTTTTCTGGCCGGGCAGGACATCCGCCGGCTGGTCCGCGACCGTGCCGGGTTCGTCGACCAGATCCTGCGGCTGGCCTGGCGACGCTTCGACTGGAGCACCGATGCGGACATCGCCCTGCTCGCCGTCGGCGGCTACGGACGCGGCGAACTGCATCCCTATTCGGACATCGACCTGCTGATCCTGCTGGACAGCGCCGATCACGAGCTGTTTCGCGCGTCCATCGAAGGCTTCCTCACCCTGCTCTGGGATATCGGCCTGGATGTCGGCCAGAGCGTGCGCTCGGTGGCCGAGTGCGCCGAGGAGGCGCGCGCCGACCTGACGGTAATTACCAACCTGATGGAAAGTCGCACCATCGCCGGCCCCGAACAGTTGCGCGAACGCATGCAGGCGGTCACCAGCCCGCAGCGCATGTGGCCGAGCGAGGAATTCTTTCTCGCCAAGCGCCGCGAACTGCGCGCCCGCCACGCCAAGTACAACGACACCGAGTACAACCTGGAACCCAACGTGAAGGGCTCGCCGGGCGGTCTGCGCGACATCCAGACCATCCTCTGGATGGCCCGCCGGCACTTCGGCACCCTGAACATGCAAGCCATGGTGGAACAGGGTTTCCTGCTGGAAAGCGAGCACACCATTCTGACCAGCGCCCAGGAGTTTCTCTGGAAGGTGCGCTACGCGCTGCACATGCTGGCCGGCCGCGCCGAGGATCGCCTGT
>DATJDB010000247.1:0-14915 GCA_035497635.1 Pseudomonas sp.
CGTCTTCCAGCTGGCGGGCCGGGTCGTAGCGGTGGTCTTCGAGGAAGTGCGCCGGTGACTGATAAGCGCTGTCATCGTCGGCGTCGTTGGCCGGGTCGAAGGCCATGTCGTGGCCGGTCAGGCGGCTTTCCATCTCGCGCACTTCGCGCGGGGCGACGCCCAGGCTGTCGGCCACCCGCTCGACTTCGTCGTTGCTCAGCCACGCCAGACGCTTCTTCTGGCTGCGCAGGTTGAAGAACAGCTTGCGCTGCGCCTTGGTGGTGGCGACTTTCACAATGCGCCAGTTGCGCAGGATGAATTCGTGGATCTCGGCCTTGATCCAGTGCACGGCGAACGACACCAGGCGTACGCCCATTTCCGGATTGAAGCGTTTGACCGCCTTCATCAGGCCGACGTTGCCTTCCTGGATCAGATCGGCCTGAGCCAGACCGTAGCCGGAATAACTCCTGGCGATGTGCACCACGAAGCGCAGGTGGGCCAGCACCATTTGCCGGGCCGCTTCCAGGTCTTGCTGGTAGAACAGGCGCCCCGCCAATTCACGCTCCTGCTCCTGCGACAGCAAGGGAATGCCGTTGACAGCATGCACGTAGGCCTCGAGGTTTGCGCCAGGAGCCAGGGCATAGACAGGTTGCAGAGAAGTTGACATGCAGGTCCTCCAAAAGACGATGCCTAGGCAGTGTAGCACTGTGCGCTAGGACAGTGAATGAGGCCTGAAGTTCCCGGCCAGCCCGTCTGGGCCGGGCGTTCAACACTACCGGGGAGCCAGTTCGCGCAGGTGCCGGGCGACGGCCAGCCAGGCGCCGATATAGCCCAGCAGCAATGCGCCGAATACCAGCGAAACGCCGTCCGCCCAGGGAACGCCGATCAGGCTGAAGTCGCTGTCATACAGGCCGGCCAGACGTACCACCGCACTGTTCAGCCACGCCAGTCCGAAGGCCAGCACCGCCCAAGCCAACAACCCGGCGCCCAGCCCATAGAGGGCGCCCAGGTAGAGAAACGGACGGCGCACGTAGCCATCGGTTCCCCCCACCAGCTTGATGACCTCGATCTCCCGGCGGCGGTTCTCGATATGCAGGCGAATGGTATTGCCGATCACCAATAACAGCGTGAGCACCAGCAGCACCGTTACACCGAACAGGAAGCGGTCGCTCAGCGCCAGGATGGCGCCTAGGCGCTCGACCCACAGCAGATCAAGCTGTGCCAGTTCGACTCCCGGCAGCTCGGCCAGTCTCTGACGAAGCGATTCCAGCTCGGCCTTGTCCACGCTGCCCGGCGTGACCAGCACACTGCCCGGCAGAGGGTTATCCGGCAGCTCGCGCAACGTCTCGGCCAGGCCGGACACCGCCTGGAATTCCGTCAGCGCCTGGTCACGACTGATCCAGTCGGCACGCTGCACCTGCGGCATGCCGGCGATGTCATCGCGTAGCGCCTGGCCCTCCGCGTCGCTGACATTCATCTCCAGAAATACCGAAATACGCGCGGCGTGCTGCCAGGTGCCACTGAGCCGTTCGACATTGTCCAGCAACAGCGCCAGGCCCATGGGCAGGGAGAGGGCGATCGCCATCACCAGACACGTGAAGAAGGAACCGAACGGCTGTTGCCACAGACGACCGAGGCTGTCGCGTAGGCTGGCACGGTGGCTATCCAGCCAGCTGTGCAGTTGGCTGGATAGGCTGGGACCCCGGCGCACCGGTTTGCCAGCGGACGGTTCCACACGGCGCGTGGCGCCACGCCCGGCAGAACGCAGATTGGGTTGGCGGGGCGCATTCATTCGGCAGCTCCATCACCGATCAGGCGACCGCGCTGCAGCGTCAGCATGCGATGACGCATGCGCGCGATCAGCGCCAGATCATGGCTGGCCACCAGCACGGTGGTGCCCAGCGCGTTGATGTCCTCGAAAACACCCATGATCTCCGCCGCCAGCCGTGGGTCCAGGTTGCCGGTGGGTTCGTCGGCCAGCAGCAGGGCCGGCTCGTGTACCACCGCGCGGGCAATGCCGACACGCTGTTGCTGGCCGGTGGAAAGATCGTTGGGAAAATCCTTGGCCCGGTCGCGCAGGCTCACCCGCGCCAGCGCGGCATCCACGCGCTCGGCGATCTCCTGCCGGGAGAGACCGAGAATCCGCAGGGGCAGGGCCACGTTGTCGAACACGCTGCGATCAAATAACAGCTGGTGATTCTGGAACACCACGCCAATCTGCCGGCGCAGGAAGGGGATTTCCGCCGTGGTGATGGTGGACAGGTCCTGGCCAGCCAGTAGTACCTTGCCCGTGGAGGGCCGTTCCATGGCCAGCAGCAAACGCAGCAGCGTGCTTTTGCCCGCCCCGGAGTGCCCGGTAACGAAGAGAAATTCTCCCGCTTCGACCTGGAAGGACAGCTCGTGCAGGCCGACGTGGCCGTTGGCGTAGCGCTTGCCCACCTGATCGAAACGAATCATCCAGCTTCCTTCTCGGAAAACAGGGCGCGCACAAAGTCGTCGGCGCGAAAATCGCGCAGGTCTTCGATGCCTTCACCGACGCCGATGTAGCGAATCGGCAGGCTGAACTGCTTGGCCAGGGCGAAGATCACCCCGCCCTTGGCGGTGCCGTCCAGCTTGGTCAGCGCCAGGCCAGTGAGGGACACGGCCTGGTCGAACTGGCGGGTCTGGTTGATGGCGTTCTGGCCGGTGCCGGCGTCCAGCACCAGCAGCACTTCATGCGGAGCGGTGTCGTCCAGCTTGCCGATGACCCGGCGGACCTTTTTCAACTCTTCCATGAGGTTGTCCTTGGTGTGCAGCCGGCCGGCCGTATCGGCGATCAGCACATCGACGCCACGGGCCTTGGCAGCCTGCACCGCATCGTAGATCACCGAGGCGGAATCCGCGCCGGTGTGCTGGGCGACCACCGGAACGTGGTTGCGCTCGCCCCACACCTGCAATTGCTCGACGGCAGCGGCGCGGAAGGTGTCGCCGGCAGCGAGCATGACTTTCTTGCCATCCTGCTGCAGCTTGCGCGCCAGCTTGCCGATGGTGGTGGTCTTGCCCACTCCGTTCACACCGACCACCAGGATCACGTAGGGCTGCTTGGTGGTATCAATGGCCAGCGGCTTTTCGACCGGCGCCAGCAGAGCGCCCAACTCTGTCTGCAATGCCTTGTAGAGCGCTTCGCTGTCGGCCAGTTCCTTGCGCGCCACGCGCTTGGTGAGGTTCTGCACGATGGCGGTAGTGGCCTCGACGCCGACATCGGCAGTCAGCAGGCGCGTTTCCAGCTCGTCGAGCAGGTCGTCATCGATGGCCTTCTTGCCCAGGAACAGGCTGGCCATGCCTTCGCCGAGGCTGGAACTGGTCTTGGACAGGCCCTGTTTCAGGCGAGCAAAGAAACCAACCTTGTCGGCAGCCAGAACGGCGGGTTCCGGTTCTTGCTCGGGCGCGGCTTCAGGCTCAACGACTGGCGTCGGAGCGAGCTCGGCGATCGGTTCAGGTTGAATCTCAGTCGGAACCGGTTCGACCACCGGATCCACGGGCGCGGCGGCCGGTTCAACCGCCGCATCGGCTTCGGGAACCGCGAGTTCTTCAGGGGCAGGCTGCTCAGCTTCCGGTTGGGCTGCTTCCTGCGATTTCTTGCGCCACCAGCCGAATAGGCCTTTCTTTTCCCCAGCGTCGGGCTGAGGCTTCTTGTCGTCGTTGGAACCAAACATTGCCGGGCTATCTCAAAGGTGCGCCACGCTCGGGCATGGCCGCCGGGAAAGAGGATTGGGTATCCTAGCACCTCATCGCCCGGCGGCGTTAAACCACCCGGGCCGCCGCACAGGTCCCCATTCAAGGTCTCCTCATGAAGCATGCGATCCTGCGCAGCGCCGCGCTTTTGCTCGGCTGCCTGTACTGGCCACTGACGGCCGTCGGGGCAGCGCCCCAGCCCACCCACGAGTTCACCCTGGACAATGGCCTGAAGGTCATCGTTCGCGAGGATCATCGTGCGCCGGTGGTGGTTTCCCAGCTCTGGTACAAGGTCGGCTCCAGCTACGAACAGGCCGGTCTGACCGGTCTGTCCCATGCTCTGGAACACATGATGTTCAAGGGCAGCAAAACGCTCGGCCCGGGCGAATCCTCGCGCATCCTGCGCGAGCTGGGTGCTGAGGAAAACGCCTTCACCAGCGATGACTACACCGCCTACTACCAGGTGCTGGCCAAGGATCGTCTGGCCGTCGCCTTCGAATTGGAAGCCGACCGCCTGGCCAGCCTGAAGCTGCCCGCCGACGAGTTCGCCAGCGAGATCAAGGTGATTCAGGAAGAGCGTCGCCTGCGCACCGATGACCGGCCCAGCTCGCTGGCCTACGAGCGCTTCAAGGCCATGGCCTACCCGGCCAGCGGCTACCGCATTCCCACCATCGGCTGGATGGCCGACTTGCAGCGCATGAGCATCGAGGATCTGCGCACCTGGTACCAACGTTGGTACGTCCCCAACAACGCCACGCTGGTGGTGGTTGGCGATGTCACCCGTGACGAGGTGGAACAACTGGCCCGCCGCCACTTCGGCCCGATTCCCGCCCGCGAGATTGTCCCGGCCAAGCCCCCGCTGGAACTCGCCGAGCCCGGCGAACGCCGCCTGACCCTGCATCTCAAGACCCAGCTGCCCAGCCTGCTGATGGGCTTCAACGTGCCCGGCCTGGCCACCGCCGCGAATCCGCGCGACGTACACGCCCTGCGCCTGATCGCTGCGCTGCTCGACGGCGGCTACAGCGCCCGCCTGCCCAGCCGCCTGGAGCGTGGCGCCGAACTGGTGAGCGGCGCGTCCGCCTGGTACAACGCCCATGCCCGTGGCGACAGTCTGTTTGTACTGTCGGCCAACCCCAACGTGCAGCAGGATCGCACCCTGCAGCAGGTGGAAGCCGCGCTGTGGGAACAGCTCGAACTGCTCAAGCGCGAAACACCCAGCGCGGATGAGTTGCAACGCGTGCGCGCCCAGCTGATCGCCGGCCTGGTCTACGAGCGCGACTCGATCACCGCCCAGGCCAGCGCCATCGGCACCCTGGAAACGGTCGGCCTATCCTGGCGGCTGATGGAGCGCGAGCTGGAAGATCTCGAAGCGGTTACCGCCGAGGACATCCAGCGCGCCGCGCGTACTTACTTCACTCGCACGCGCCTCAGCGTCGCCCATGTCCTTCCCGAGGAGGCCGCCCAATGAAACGCCACAGCCTGTTCGGACTGTTCATTTGCATTCTGCTGGCCGGCTGTACCAGCAGCACTACCGAGCCCCGCCTGTCCTCGCTGGCCGCGCTGAATGACGAAGCGCCGGCCCGTCGCGACCTGGATATCCAGCAATGGCGCACCGCCGAAGGTGCCAAGGTACTGTTCGTCGAGGCACGCGAACTGCCGATGTTCGACCTGCGCCTGACCTTCGCCGCCGGCAGCAGCCAGGATCGCGGCGTGCAGGGTCTGGCCGTGCTGACCAACGCCATGCTCAACGAAGGCGTGCGCGGCAAGGATGCCGATGCCATCGCCGCCGGCTTCGAATCCCTCGGCGCCCAGTTCGGCAATGGCGCCTACCGCGACATGGCGGTGGTCAGCCTGCGCAGTTTGAGCGATGCACAGCGCCGCGAACCGGCCCTGGCGCTGTTCACCGAGGTGGTCGGCCGGCCGATGTTCCCCAGCGATGCCCTGGCGCGTATCCGCAACCAGTTGCTGTCGAGTATCGAGTTCAACAAGAAGAATCCCGGCAAGCTGGCCAGCCAGGCGCTGTTCGAGCAGTTGTACGGCACCCATCCCTATGCGCACCCCAGCGAAGGCACCGCCAAGTCGTTGAATGGTATTCGTCAGGCCCAGCTGCGCAATTTCCATCGCCGCGCCTATGCCGCCGGTAATGTGGTGATCGCCCTGGTCGGCGATCTGTCACGCAGCGAGGCCGAGGCCATCGCCGCCGGGGTATCCCGCGCGCTGCCCAAGGGCACGGCGCTGGCCAGGACCGTTGAGCCCGTGGCGCCAGCGCCCGGCCACCGCCATGTCGAATTCCCCTCCAACCAGACCCACCTGCAGATGGCCCAGCTGGGCATCGCACGCGGCAACCCGGACTACGCGGCGCTGTATCTGGGTAATCAGGTGCTGGGCGGCGGCGGTTTCGGTTCGCGGCTGATGGAGGAGGTGCGCGAAAAACGCGGTCTGACCTACGGCATCTACTCCGGTTTCAGCCCCATGCAAACGCGCGGGCCGTTCATGATCAGCATGCAGACCCGCGCCGACTACAGCGAAGGCTCGCTGGCACTGATCAAGGACATGGTTCGCCAGTTTCTCGCCGAAGGCCCGAGCCAGACTGAGCTGCAACAGGCCAAGCGCGAGCTGGCCGGCAGCTTCCCGCTGAGCACCGCCAGCAACGCGGCCATCGTCGGCCAGCTGGGCGCCATCGGCTTCTACGATCTGCCGCTGGATCATCTGGAGCGCTTCGTCGATGAAGTGCAGCGCCTGGATGCCGAACAGGTCAGGGCGGCCATGAACCGTCACCTGAACCCCGACAGTTTCGTAGTGGTTACTGTTGGTCCGACGGTGCCGCAGAGCGAATTGCCGCCGCCGAATAGCCAAGCCCAGCGGCAACCCGCCGGAGTACCGCACTGATGCGCAAACCGAACACATCCGTACCCAGCAAGGCGCATGGCGGTACGGGACAGCTGCGCATCATCGCCGGCGACTGGCGTAGCCGACGCTTCAGCTTTCCCGACGGTCCCGGCCTGCGTCCCACTCCGGACCGGGTGCGCGAAACCCTGTTCAACTGGGTCGCCGCCTATGTGCCGGGTGCCAAGGTCCTCGACCCGTTCGCCGGCAGCGGCGCGCTGTTTCTCGAAGCCCTGTCGCGGGGCGCCAGCCAGGCCCTGGCGCTGGACCTGAACCTCGCCTCGGTGTCTTCCCTGCGCGGCCATCTGCAGACCCTGCAGTGCACGCAGGGTCAGGTGCAGCAGGCCGATGCCTTGCGCTATCTGACCGAGCAACCCGTGCAGGCCTATGACCTGGCGTTTCTCGATCCGCCGTTCCACCAGAACCTGCTGGTGCCGGCCTGTCAGCTGTTGGAGGAACGCGGCTGGCTGACGGCCGACGCCTGGATCTATACGGAAAGCGAAGCTGCTCCCTCGGCCCTCGGCCTGCCGGCCAACTGGCGGCTGCATCGTGAGAAGCATACCGGGCAGGTGTACTACAGCCTCTGGCAGCGCCAGGGTTAACCCGGCGCTTGCGCGGCGGCCGAAAGCCGCTGCGCAAGAATTCTCCGCTCTGCGCCATTTGTTGCGCAGCATTTGTTGCGGCGGCGCTCAACCCGCCGTTCGCCCGCGCTACCGATACGGGCCAACTCGCTGAAAGGAAAAGGATTATTCGAGACTGGCACGCACCTTGATGCGGTCGGGCTTTCTTAATTATTCCGATTCGCCGCCAGGTGAGTCTCAGTCCCCACGGAGTGGGGCGCTTTCGACGAGGGATTGTCATGTCGAGTACCCGCCTCAGTCTGCGGCTGGCTGATCTGGATCTGCAGATTCTGGCGCTCGAGGCTCATGAGGCTATTGGCCAACCGTACCGCATCGACCTGCGTCTGGTGGCAGAACGACCGGACTTGGCGCTGGACAACCTGCTGAGCCAGCCCGCCTGGCTCGACCTGGGCAATAGCCGGCGCTTGCACGGCCTGGTCTGGCGCGCCGAGCGCGGCGAGACCGGCAAGCGCCTGACCCACTATCGAATCGAGCTGCGCCCGGCGCTGGCCTGGCTGGCGCTGCGCCGTAACAGCCGAATCTTTCAGCGCCGCAGCGTGCCGCAGATTCTCACCGAGCTGCTGTCCGAACACGGTATTCAGGGTGATGCCTGTCATATTGCCCTGAGCGGCGATTACCCGCCCCGCGCACATTGCGTGCAATACGCCGAAACCGATCTGCACTTCCTGCTCCGACTGTGCGAGGAAGAGGGTCTGCACTTTCACTTCCAGCATTCGGAAAGCGGCGGTGTGCTGGTGTTTGGCGACGATCAGAGCGTCTTCGCGCGGCTCGAACCCGCCCAGCGTTACAAGCCTGAGGCTGCCGAGCCCTCGATCAAGCGCCTCGGTGTGCGCCTGGAAACCCGCAGCGAACGCGTCGCGCTGCGTGATCACGATTTCAGCCAACCGCGCCTGCTGCTGGAGGTCAGCGCCTCAAGCGAGGTGGAACAACCCGTCGGATTGGAACTGTACGACTATCCCGGCCGATTCGATGACCGTGCCCGGGGCCGGCTACGCGCCCGTCACCTCCTGGAAGCCGCCTGTCAGGACCGTCGCCAGGCTGAAGGGCGCAGCGATCAGCCGCTGCTGGCTTGTGGGCAATTCGTCGAGGTCCAGGAGCATCCCCGCAGGGATTGCAATCAGCTCTGGCTGCTGGCTGCCGTCCAGCACCAGTGCTACCAACCCCAAGTACTGGAAGAATATGCCGAGGCGGACCCGACGGATGCGGATGCGCCGCCCGGCTATCACAATCAATTTCACGCCACACCTTGGGACGTGCCCGTGCGGCTGCCGGCGCGCCATCCCCGGCCGCGCGTGCCGGGGATGCAAAGCGCCGTCGTGGTCGGCCCGGAAAACGAAGACATCCACTGTGATGAGCAGGGTCGCGTGCAGGTGCGTTTCCACTGGGAGCGTGACGAGCAGGACCTGAACAGCCGTGTCTGGCTGCGCGTGGCCAGCGGCTGGGCCGGCAACCGGTATGGCGCGCTGGTCCTTCCCCGGGTGGGCATGCAGGTGCTGGTCGGTTTCCTGAACAGCGATCCCGACCAGCCCTTGATCGTCGGCTGTCTGCGCGACGCCGAACAGCTGCCGCTTTATCCGCTGCCCGAGCACAAAACCCGCAGCCTGTTCCGCACCCGAAGCACCCCGGGCGGCCAGGGCGGCAACGAATTGCGCATCGATGACCGCCAGGGTGCCGAGCAGGTCTATCTGCATGCCCAGCGCGACTGGGAGCAGCACGTCAGCCACGATCAGACCCTGCGGATCGGCAATGCCAGCCGCGCCCTCGTCGAGGGCAACCGTTACAGCGAGGCGAGGGGCGAAACGCACCGCATCGTGCAGGGCGAGGCCCTGAGCGAAGTGCGCGGCGACGACCACCTGATCATCGGGGGCAGCCAGCATCTGACGCTGGGTGACGGCCAGTTCGTGGACGCCGGCCAGGAGATTCACCTGCACGCCGGCGACACACTGGTGATCGAGGCGGGATCGGAGCTGAGCATCCAGGCCGGTGGCAGTTTCATTACCCTGGATGCCGGCGGCGTGACCCTGGTGGGCGCGCAGGTGAAGCTCAATGCCGGCGGCAGCGCCGGCAAAGGCAGTCCGGCCCAGCCGCTGGCGCCGAGCATTCCGCAAGCCGACACGGCGCCAGCCTCTGTCAAACATAAACCCCCAGTTGCCAACACACCCGCGCCAACGCCATCCCCCAGCCAGCTCGCCGTCGCCCAAACCGCCCGGGAGCTGGGCGCCAGCCGCTGCCCGGTATGCGAAGCCTGCGCCGAAGGAAGCTGCACGCCATGACCCAGACCGCACTCAACTGGCTGGCCGAGCAAGGCCGACAGAATCGCGCCTTGCTGCTGATCTTCGATCGTCTGGCCGAGCCCGATCTTCCCGCCCGGCTGCCTGTAGCAAGCGCGCTGCCGACCTGCATCAATCTCTACCAGGACAGCCCCGCAGCTCAACTGGCCGAGCTGGGCCCCTGGCTGGTCGACGTGCCGGACGCCCAGGCGCCGTGGCTGCAGGCCTGGCTGGAGCAACCGGAGCACCACTGGGGCTGGCTCGCCAGCACCGATCGGTTCGACCTGCCGCAACTGCTGCGCCATTGGCACGAACGGACCCTGATCGAAGAACGCGGCCGCCGCATCCTCTATCGCTACCAGGACAACCGGGTGATCGCCCGCCATCTACACGCGCTCGAACCGGAACAGCGCTCCCTGCTGTTGGGGCCTCTTGCCAGTTGCCTCGCCTGGGATGGCCAGGCCTGGCAGAGCTTCGACAATCCCGCGCCCGGCCTGTACCCGGTGCCGACTGACGCACCCTGGCTGAATGTGCCGGAGCCCGCGCCCATCGCCCTGGCCATTCGGCGCCGTAACCTCGAGCAATGGCTGTGGCAGAACCATTGCGCGGCGCTCTGCCGCCTGCTTGAGGAACAGGAATTCGCCCCCTGGCTGGAACACCAGCTGACCCAGGCCAGCGCCTGGGGCTGGCATGCCGATGACAGCGTGAAATTTCTGCTGGCCCACCAATTGCACCCCGAACAATCCAGGCACCCCGCCTGGTCGGCTCTCGACGGTGAGTGCCCCGACGCGCACCTGGCGCGCTGCCGGCAAATCTTCCAGGAGACCCTCGCATGATCCGACGCGCGCTTCGCCCTTTGTGCCTGGCCCTGCTGATCGCACCGCTGAGCGCTTGCGGCACCTTGGGCTCGCTGTTTGCCGAGCGCTTCACCTTCGAGGGCGAGCTGCCAGCCGATTTCGCTTTGCGTGCCCAGGCTCACTACTACGTCACCGAGTCCAACTGCCCGGGGCTGGTGTCGCGTAGCCAACTGACCAAGAGTTTCGAGACGGAGTTCAAGCCCGAACCACACAGTTATCGCTTCGCCATTCCGGCGAGTTATCGCATTGGTATCTGCCAGGCCAGGCTCGCGCGGGTCGGCCTGTACATCAAGGGGCGTTACGGCGATGAGCGCTGGCAACAGACCTACGACAACGGCGAGCTGCGTGTGGTGGATGAGCTGCCGGAGGGCGCGGCGACCTTCCAGCCCGACGGCCGCCTAAGCAAGCAGGCGGTGTGCGGCTGGTGGTTCCAGATCAGCGCGTTGCGCTACGACATATCCAAGCTGCTGAACTGCAAGGGCGCTGGCGCGTATCTGCTGCGACAGGAACTGCCGGGTAAGACGCTGCGGCTGGATTTTGCGGTGGATCCAGAGGAAGAGCCTTCGCATGACGATACTTGGGTCAAATTCCCGGAAGGCTGGAAGCCGTGCCTACCGAAGCCCGGTTGGCCAAATTGCCAACGTCCACCTGTATTCAAGACATTCAAGATGAATGACCAAGAATGCACTGTTTATCCCAACTGCACGGAGTAGGCACGGATGCTTTGGCGCATGATTTTCCGCCCGCTGTGGCTGGTGTTATTGGCTACACCCCTGAGCGCCTGCGGCACCTTGGGCTCTCTGTTTGCCGAGCGCTTCACCTTCGAGGGCGAGCTGCCAGCCGATTTCGCTCTGCGTGCCCAGGCGCATTACTACGTTACCGAGTCCAACTGCCCGGGGCTGGTGTCGCGTAGCCAACTGACGAAGAGTTTCGAGACGGAGTTCAAGCCCGAACCACACGGTTATCGCTTCGCCATTCCGGCGAGTTATCGCATTGGTATCTGCCAGGCCAGGCTTGGCCGGGTCGCTCTTTACATAAAGGGCAAGCACGGCGAAAAGGAATGGCAGCAGACCTATGACAATGGCGAGCTACGCGTGGTGGAGGAGCTGCCGGAAGGTTTCACCAGCTTCCTGCCCGACGGTACCTTGCACAGACAGGCAATCTGCAGTTGGTTATTTCAGAAAAGCCATGCCATCTCGCGGGTGGGCGAAATAGAAAAAATTCTCCAGTGCAAAGGGGCCGGCGCCTACCTGTTGGGCCAAGAGCTGGCCGGCAAGACGGTGCGCCTGGATATCGCGCTAAATCCTGAAGAGGAACCTTCCCGCGACGATACCTGGATCAAGTTTCTGGAAGGCTGGAAGCCCTGCTTGCCAAAGCCAGGATGGCAACGCTGCCAAAACCCTCCTCTGTTCCAAACATTCAAGATAAACGGTCAGGAATGCACTGTTTATCCCAACTGCACGGAGTAAGCATGGATGCCTACACCAGCCAACCAGATTGAGGCCTTGGATTGCCCGCTATACAACAACTGGGTCAGTTTCCGCTTGGTGAACGAACATGCCCAAGGCGCACCATATGCCGGCCTTTCCTATCAATTACACGACCGAGAAGGGCAAATTTACACGGGCACGCTCGACAACGATGGCTTCGCCCGGGTAGACAACTTGTTCTGCGGTGTTCTGATACTGGGCCTCGCGACTTTAAGCAGTGGAGCATCCGGGTCATGGTACGAAGATCTGGTTATCAGGCCAGATTTCAAAATACCCCTCACCGCCCTGCAAATCGCCGCCGAACAATCCCCCTTCGGCCCGCGCAACCCCGACGGGCAGACCTACCTGGCCGAGGAACGCGCCGCCACCGAAGGTGCGAAGTTCCTGCGCGTGGAGGTGAGCGATTTTGTCGAAGCGCGGGCGCATCTGCCGGACCCGGATACCCAACGGCAACCTCGTCCATCCCAGGGCTTGAGGCAGAGCGACGGCGAGGACCCGCAACAGCCGGGCATCGCCTTGGCGCCCAACCAGCACCATGTGCTGGAAGTGAAGGCCTTGCGCGCCTACAGCCCCCTGCTGTCCCGGGACACGAGTTTCTGCGCGCTGAACGCCTATCAACTGGCGGTGCTGAGCGCCTGCGCCTATGCCCCGTTCAGCGAGGAGAAGCCATTCGGCAAGGAATACCAATCCCTTCCGCCGCCCTATTCGCTACACGGCAGCATCGGACACGTGCTACGTGAAAGCCTGGCATGCGGCATCAAGCCGACCCAATTCGAACCGATCAAACCCAAGCAAACCGAACCAGCCGAGCGTCATCATCTGCTGTACGAAGAGGTACCTTATTCCAAACGCCTGGAAGTCATGCCCTACGACCCCGCGCGCTACCGGGCCGAAGCCGCCCGTGGCTGGCGCAACCCCGAGGATGTGCACTTCCTGTTTCACGAGGAGACGCACACCCAGGGATTCATCACCCACAACGACAAGCTGGTACTGATTTCCCTGCGCGGCACCGAGTTCAAGTTTCCGTTCAGCGATCTATTCCAAGATCTTGATGCCCGGCAGGTTCCATACAAGGGCTACAACGAGCAGGACACCCACAAAGCGCAAGCCCACCGGGGCTTCCACGATGCTTTCCTGGCCGCCAAAGAGTTTGTAGACCGTTACCTGAGGGCGTTTCATCGCCCCGAGATGAGCATCATCGTCTGTGGCCATAGCCTGGGCGGCGCCATTGCGCTGTTGCTGGGCGAATGGCTGCGGCACAACTGGTCGAAAGACGTCCAGCTGTATACCTTCGGTGCGCCCCGGGCCGGCGACCAGGCCTTTGTGCAAGGCGCACGGGACCTGATTCACCACCGCCTGGTCAACCATAACGACCCCATTCCCTCCGTTCCCTCGGCCTGGATGGATGTGGAATGGAAACTGGCGCTGCCCGCCACGATAGTGCTCCTCACCAGCGCGTCTACCGCCGCTATTCCATTGCTTATCGCGGGGCTGGTGAACCTGCGAGACGACCCGTTCGAGCACCACGGCGAGCAATGGCACTTCCTGCCGCGCCAGGAAGGCGCATCGCTGCTCTGGCAGCCCGGCTGCGAGGCGCTCAGCGAACAAAGCTGCGCCCGGTACGTCAACGAAATTGCCCTCAAGGGCGACATGCCCAGGCGCGCGGCGTTCCTCTCACAACTTTTCAAGGCCAAGCAACACTTCATCAGCACCGCTTACAGCCGGGCGGCGCTGACCAACCTGCTGCGCTGGAACGCCAGCCTGGCCCGGCAAGGCAGTCTGTTCACCGAGGAAGAGGCCGCGAGATATGGCGAGGAGGTCGAGCAGTTGGAGCAGAAAATGGCTGGCTGGAAACCGGCCACCTACCAGCAGTTCCGTGCGGCCACTCGCGTTCGCTTCGAGCCGCGCTTCTACAACAAATCGCCCATCGAGCTGCGAGCGATGTACGAGCGAGGCGAAGCGGTGATCCGCACCGTCAGCATCGGGCAGCGCAAGCGTCTGCTCGAACTGCGGCGCCAGCTGGCCCAGGCGCAGCGTCCGATCAGCGCGCATCAGGTCTTCGGTGAATTCGCCGACCGCGAGGACCTGGCCGCCCTGCTTGATGAATGGCGCACGAAGGCGGAGATCCAGAAGGCCGAGCGCATCGCCTATACGAGGACCGCTGCCAGGCCGCTGACTACCGCATGATCGGCGATCCCGCTCAATAGAACGCCACCACCTGCCCATCCCGATCAAAGCCCAGGAACTGGCCGATGCCGCCGCTCTCGATGGCGGCCACCATCTGCTTGAGCGGTTGTTCCGCCGCCTCGCTGGAGGGTGCGACGCCGCCGCGTCCGGACAGGCCGGCGACGAAGACCAGGTCCCAGTTGATGCCGGTGCGCGCGGCCTCGTCGCGCAGCGCCGGGAAGTCGCTCAGCTCGGCGGGCAACTTGTCCACGCAGAGCACCGGGCGCAGGTTGCCGCCTTCGCCGGACTCGAAACGGCAGCGTTCCTCGGCGGTGGCGTCGGCCGGCAGTTCGGCGCTGGTGAACACCAGCAGCAGGCGCTGTGGCTGTGCCTGCTGCTCGGCGGCGCGCAGCAGGTCGGCAAATTCGACGATATTCATGACGGCAATTCTCTTCGGGAGCGAGCATCGGGACTCTAGCACCCAGCCCCGATGACCCCCATCTCTCCAAAGACATAGGCGACCCCACTTCGCGGACCGCCTATTACAATGCGCACCGACAATTGCGCTTCCCCGATTCCCGGTGCGCTTCTACGCTGAAACTCTAACCCCAAACGATTCAACACTGACGATGCTCCCGTTTCGCCCCGCCCGCTGGCTGCCCGGTCCGCACCTGCAAACCCTCTGGTCGCCGTTTTTTCGCACCCCGCCACCGCTGGTGCGCCAACGCGAGAGGCTGTGCTTGGCTGATGGCGATTTCCTCGACCTCGACTGGCATGGCCCGCAAGACAACGGAACGCCGTTGGTGCTGGTGCTGCATGGGCTGACCGGTTCCTCATCGTCGCTTTATGTACTCGGCCTGCAACAGCGACTGGCCGAGCAGGGCTGGGCCAGCGTGGCGCTGAACTGGCGCG
>DATJDB010000248.1:0-9952 GCA_035497635.1 Pseudomonas sp.
GTACAGGGCGGCTTGCAGGTCAAAGGACACGTCGTCGGTGATGTCGTTGCCGTAACCGACGTAGTAATCGAATTCGGAGCCGCCTTCACTGTTTTCCATGCTGCCGCCCCAGACGCCAACATACAGGCCGCTTTCATGGGCCACGTCGAAGCTGCCTTGTACGGTCGGGGCGCCATTGAGGGCGCGGCCACGGTTGATCCAGTCAGTCGCCAGGGTGGTGGTCATGGTCACATCAAGCTTGCCAACGGCAGTCTCGACGGTCTCCGCGAACGCCATCCCGCTGAGGCTGGCCGAAGCTACTGCAACTGCGAGGGAAAGTTTCTTAAGCATGCTCTTGCTCCATGTCGCTCAGATTTTTTGAGGGAATCCCCTCGATTATAAAACCAGTGGCTATTGGTCTTACTTCAATCGGAACTAAGCATATCCCTTGCCAAGTTTGAAGAACACAGGTGAAACCCCTGAGTCAGAGCCTTCTTTGACGAAATCGACATCTTCAACTAGCAGCGTTACGCCCTGTTTTGGTGCGCTCTGCGCGGATCGAAGTTACGAATAGGGAACGGAATGCCGCGACTGGCGCGGGCTGGCGGGGAGGTGCCGTTGCGGTGCGTCGGCTGAACTCATGGCCAGGAATGTTGCGCTGGCGAGCGGCGGGCGAGTGGCCGGCCGGTATGCTGCCGTCGGTGTACAATGCGCGCCGTTTGACCGTCCGCAGGTGTGTGGGCGGATTTCGCACACAAGGACCCTTATGAGTCACGACACACTGCACGCCGGGCCGCTGACGCGGGGCCTGAAGAACCGCCACATCCAGCTGATCGCCCTGGGTGGCGCCATCGGCACCGGCCTGTTCCTGGGCTCGGCTGGGGTGATGCAGAGCGCCGGCCCGTCGATGATCCTCGGCTACGCCATCGGCGGCTTCATCGCCTTCCTGATCATGCGCCAACTGGGCGAGATGATCGTCCAGGAACCGGTGGCCGGCTCTTTCAGCCACTTCGCCCACAAGTACTGGGGCGGCTACGCCGGCTTCCTGTCGGGCTGGAACTACTGGGTGCTGTACGTGCTGGTGGGCATGGCCGAGCTGACGGCGGTGGGCAAGTACGTGCAGTTCTGGTGGCCGGAAATCCCCACCTGGGTCACGGCCGCGGCCTTCTTCGTGCTGATCAATCTGATCAACCTCAGCAATGTGAAGGCGTTCGGCGAGACCGAGTTCTGGTTCGCCATCATCAAGGTGGTGGCCATCCTGGCCATGATCGGTCTGGGCGTCTACCTGCTGGTCACCGGCCTGGGCGGCGAGCAGGCATCCATCACCAACCTGTGGGCCCATGGCGGCTTCTTCCCCAACGGCGTGACGGGTCTGGTGATGATGATGGCCATCATCATGTTCTCCTTCGGCGGCCTGGAGCTGGTGGGCATCACCGCCGCTGAAGCTGCCGAGCCGCGCAAGGTGATTCCCAAGGCCATCAACCAGGTGGTCTACCGCATCCTGATCTTCTATATCGGCGCGCTGACCGTGCTGCTGGCGCTCTACCCGTGGGACAGCCTGGTGGCCGAGCTCAACGCGGTGGGCGACCCCTACAGTGCCAGCCCCTTCGTGCGCATCTTCGCGCTGATCGGCAGCGACACCGCCGCCCATGTGCTGAATTTCGTGGTGCTCACCGCCGCGCTGTCGGTCTACAACAGCGGCGTGTACTGCAACAGCCGCATGCTCTACGGCCTGGCCGAGCAGGGCGACGCGCCGCGTGCCCTGATGAAGGTGAACCGTCGTGGCGTGCCGGTGCTGGCCATCGGCGTTTCCGCGCTGGTGACCCTGCTGTGCGTGCTGGTCAACTACCTGGTGCCGCAGAACGCACTGGAAATGCTCATGTCGCTGGTGGTCGCCACTCTGGTGATCAACTGGGCGATGATCAGCCTCGCACACCTGAAGTTCCGCAAGGCCATGCTGGCCCAGGGCGTGACCACGCACTTCAAGGCGCTCTGGTCGCCTCTGAGCAACTACCTGTGCCTGGCCTTCGTGGTGTTCATTCTCGGCGTGCTGCTGCTGATTCCGGGCATTCGCGTCTCGGTGTTCGTGATTCCCTTCTGGCTGCTGCTGCTGTGGGTCGCCTATCGTCTGCGCCTCAAGGCGGGTGAGGCGCCCGCCATACGCTGATCTCACCTGACGAGGGTCGGAAATCTCTGGCCTTCGTTGCAGCACAATTGCGCTTATTCCTTTCGTATTGTAGGGATTCTCCCTGCGGTTGACTGTTTTTTTGGTTTTTTTCCTAAAGTCCTGCGCGTTTTAGTCGATTAGTTGGCGTCAAATAGGCGCGACCCTGACCAATCGCGCGAAGGTCGAAATAAGGAAAGGATATGAAGGGTTTACTGCTGCTGGCCAACATGAGCGTGGGGCGCAAGCTGCGCATCGGCTTCGGCCTGGTAATGCTGCTAACCCTGGTGGTGGCCGGTACGGGCTATTACGCGCTCAATGCCGTTCAGGAACGCGCCCGTCAGATGCAGACGATGGCCGCCATCGAACGTACGATGGCGGAGGCGCATGCCGGGGAGATCGCTTATCAGGCGAATCGCACGGAGCAAACGCTGCTCGCGGTGCGTGACAGCCTGGCGTCGGCGGCCGCCCAGAGCGAGGCGCTGGCGCAGCTGCTGGATGGCGAGGCGCGCCAACGCATCCTGGCGATTCGCGATGGCGCCCGGGCGTTCGGCGATCAATTCGACGCGGTAGTGGAGACTTTCAAAGCGGAGGTGCTGCAGCGCCAGCGCATGGAGGAAGCCGCCGCGCAGGCCCGCGACGAATTTAGCCAGATCGAGCTGGAAATGTACGATTCGGTTCGCGAGTTGCGCCTGCAGGGCGACCGCCTGCGCGGCAGCGATCCGCTGACCCTGGCGGAAACCGCCTCCGGTATGAATCAGCGCCTGATGGACCTGCGGTTGGTGGAGCTGCGCTACAGCCAGTCCTTCCGTGAGGAGCACCTGAAGGAATGGGGAGATCTCTACGACGAGCAGCAGCGCATCGCCAACAACCTGACTCACTGGCTCGATGAAGATCGCAAGGTTGGTCTGCGCACCGGGCTGGCGGCGCTGGACAGCTATCGCCAGGCTTTCGAACAGTTTCGGCAGGCCCGCGACAGGCGCCTGGCCAGCAGCGATGAAATGAGCCGTATCGCCGCTCAGGCGATTGCCCAGACCCAGCGGTCGGTCAGCAACGCCGAGCAGGTCATGGACGCGCAGATCACCCGCGTCGCCTTGCTGCTGCTGGGCTTCACGCTGAGCGCTCTGGTACTGGGTGTCGTTGCCGGCGTGCTGATTTCGCGCTCCATTCTGCAGCCGCTGCGGCAGACCGTGGCGATCGCCCAGCGCGTCGCTGCCGGTGATCTGAGTCACGCAAGTACGGTCAGTCGCCGTGACGAGCTGGGGCAGTTGCAGGCCAGTATGGCCAGCATGACCGCCAGCCTGCGCACCCTGGTGGGGCGTGTCGAAGAGGGCGTCGAGCGGATCGCTGGATCGTCTGAAGAGCTGGCGGCGGTCACCACCCAGACGAGCAATGGCATGCAGGCGCAGCGCCAGGAAACCGAGCAGGCCGCCACCGCCATGCATCAGATGGCCCTGAGCGTGCAGGAGGTTGCGCGCAACGCGGAACAGGCCTCGCAGGCCGCCCACGCGGCGGATGACGAGGCCCGTCAGGGTAATCAGGTGGTGCAGCGGGTGGTCGGCCAGATCGGTGGCGTGGCCCGCGAAGTGGAAGAAACGGCTGGTGTCATCCAGAGCCTGGAGGTCGAAAGTGGCCGGATCGGCAGTGTGTTGGAGGTGATCCGTGCGGTGGCCGAGCAGACCAACCTGCTGGCGCTCAATGCCGCCATCGAGGCGGCGCGGGCCGGTGAACAGGGTCGCGGCTTCGCCGTGGTGGCCGATGAGGTGCGTGCGCTGGCGCTGCGCACCCATGATTCCACCCAGGAGATCGAAACGCTGATCGTCAGCCTGCGAGACATGTCCGCCAAGGCTGTCACGCGCATGGAAAGCAGCCGGCGACTGACCCAGGACACCGTGGAGCTGGCGGGCGAGGCGGGCGGTGCGCTACAACGCATCGCCCAGGCGGTGGCCAACATCGAACAGATGAACCAGCAGATCGCCGCCTCCGCCGAAGAGCAAGGCACCGCCGCCGAAACCATCAGCCAGAACATGATGCGTGTGCGTGATATTGGCGTGCAGACCGCCGCGGCCAGCGAACAGACGGCCGCCTCCAGCAACGAACTGGCCCACCTGGGCCATGAGTTGCGCGAACTGGTGGGCCAGTTCAAGCGCTAGGCCACACCGACCCCCTGTAGGGCCAGCTTTACGCCGGCCGGCGGGGTGTCGGTCACACGCGGAGTAGGGTTTTTGGCCCCGTCAGCCGGGATAAACCCGGCCCTACATGCTCGACGCCGGCCGAGGACGTGTCGGTTACTCGCTAAGCCGGGCTCCGGCCCGCACGGCTTGATGCCCGATCATCTGCACTGGATGGTCAGCAAGCGTTCCGGTTTGCCGCTGCCGGTGCTGATCCGCCTATTCAAGGGGCGAACCGCAGGCGTGGCTCAAGCGGATTGCCGGGGCAGGTGCCTATGGCAGTGTGGGTTTTACGAGACGCCGTGTGGTTGTAGGCAATGGTTGGGCCATCGCTCCGACCCCGTAGGGCCGGCTTTACGCCGGCTGGCGGAGTATCGGCTGTAGGCGGAGTAGGGTTTTTGGCCCCGTCAGCCGGGATAAACCCGGCCGGGTAGGTCCGGCCCTACATGCTCGACGCCGCGCCGAACCTTGTAGGGCCGGCTTTACACCGGCTGGCGGAGTATGGGTTGGCACGGAGGATCAGCGTTCCAGCTCCGCCGCCCATGCGCCGAGCGGCACGGGCGTGTGCGGTTGCCAGATGCGTGTCCACAGCTGGGCGAGCCGTTCGGCATCGGCCCGCAGACTGGACTGGCGTTCCACCCAGCGGATCGGCTGCCAGGCGCCGTCCCGCCATTCGGCGAGGGCGAAGCGGAACGGGTGATAGCCGGTCATGCCCAGGCGCAGGTCGGTGACCACCAACTGGTCACCAATGCGGTCATAGCGCAGCACGCCCTGGGTGAACCATTGCAGACGAGCATGCTGCGCCGAGTCGGCCAGTTGCGCCCGCCAGGCCGTACCGCGCGGCAGGGGTTGCAGCTGGGGCGGTTGCTGGTCGAACCAGCCGACCAGCGTTTCGTAGTACTGCTCGTCATCCAGCACCAGCACGCGCCAGAGCAGCGCATTGAAGGGTGTCGGTGTACTGAATACCCGCTCCGGCACGATGCCGTGCGCGGCCAGCGCGCGGTTTACCCGGCTTTCGGCCATCTGCTTGCCGGCCAGGGTGAAGAGCAGATAGAGGCTGGACAGCCCCAGCGCCCAGTAATGCCAGCGCTGGCGGCCGGCACCGAAGCCGGAAATGCCGGTGACCAGCACGGCAATCAGCAGCGGCAGGGTGTACAGCGGGTCGATGATGAAGATGCTGGACCAGGCCACCGGCGGCGTATCCAGTGGCCAGAGCAACTGGGTGCCGTAGCTGGTGAAGCTGTCCAGCAGCACATGGGTGATCAGCACCAGCCACAGGGTCAGAAGCAGTCGCTTGCCGGAATACCCCGGGTTGGGCCGCCAGCGCCGGGCCAGCCAGGCAAGCAGCAGCGCCACGCCGCTGAGCACCAGCAGCGAATGGCTGAAGCCCCGGTGATAGGTCATCTGGGCCACGGCATCGCCATAGTCGATGACCACGTCCAGATCGGGCAAAGTGCCCAGCATGGCGCCATACAGCAGCGCCTTGCGCCCCTGCCAGCGGCCGAGCAGGGCGGCCTGCACGCCGGCGCCGAGCACGGCCTGGGTGATCGAGTCCATGGAAACGCTCGCAAGGAAAGGGGCGCTACTTTATCACCGCCCTGCGTCATGCATTTCCGTCATCCGTTGACTTTGGACAGGGTCGGTCACAGATCCTCGGCGATACGCTGTCAGGACCCTTTGTGTGTCGAACCCGGATTGCCAAGATGAAAGCTATCAAGCGCACCTACTGGGTGCTGTTCGCCGTCATCACGCTGTTGTGGTGGCTGGCCGATGACATTCTTGCCGCGCGGGGCTTCTTTCCGCTGCGTTCCTCGCTGGTCAACCTGTCCGGCCTGCTGGCCATGGGCGCCATGAGCCTGGCCGTGCTGCTTGCGGTGCGCCCGGCATTGCTGGAGCGGCGTCTGGGCGGACTGGACAAGGTCTACCGTCTGCACAAGTGGCTGGGCATCAGCGCGTTGGTGCTGAGCGTCATCCACTGGGGCTGGGCGCAGATACCCAAGTGGCTGGTGGGCTGGGGATTGCTGGAGAAACCGGCGCGCAAGGGGTTGGGTGCGCCGCAGGATGGCATCCTCGGCTGGTTTCATAGTCAGCGCGGCTTCGCCGAGGATATCGGTGAATGGGCGTTCTATGTGGCGCTGGTGCTGATCGTCCTGGCGCTGGTCAAGCGCTTCCCCTACCGCTATTTCTTCAAGACTCACCGGCTGCTGGCGCTGGCCTATCTGGTGCTGGCCTTCCACGGCCTGGTGCTGATGAAGCCGGAATACTGGAGCACGCCGCTCGCGCCGCTGTTCGCGCTGTTCATGCTGCTGGGCAGCATCGCCGGGCTGGTTTCGCTGACCCGGCGTATCGGTCACCGGCGTCGCGTGCTGGGTGAGGTGGCGGAACTGGAACGCCACCCGGACAACCGCGTGTTGCGCGTGACCGTGCAGCTGCAGGATCGCTGGCCCGGCCACGAGGCCGGGCAGTTCGCCTTTGTGACCTTCGATCCCCAGGAAGGCCCGCACCCGTTCACCATTTCGTCGGCCTGGCATGAGGACGGTCGGCTGACCTTCCTGATCAAGGCCATCGGCGATTACACGGCGGCCTTGCCGCAGCGCCTGAAGATCGGCGAATCGGCGGTAGTCGAAGGTCCCTACGGGCGCTTCGATTTCCAGGGTCGCAAGGCGGCGCAGATCTGGGTCGGTGGCGGCATCGGCATCACCCCGTTCATCGCGCGCCTGCAGTGGCTGGCTAAACAGCGGCGCGAGCAGGCGGTGGATTTGTTCTATTGCACCAGCGAGCCGGACGAAGCCTTCATCGCCCGGCTGCGCCTGCTGGCCTGTAACGCCGGCGTGCGCCTGCACCTGCTGGTGTCCCAGCGTGACGGCCGACTGACCCCCGAACGCCTCTACGAGGAGGTGCCCGGCTGGCGAGACGCGGATGTGTGGTTCTGCGGCCCGCTGGCGTTCGGACAAAACCTGCGGCAGGGGCTGGCGGAACGCGGCATGGCGATCGAGGACTTCCACCACGAGCTGTTCGACATGCGCTGATTCAGGCCAGTACGTCGCGCTGGCCCGCGCTGTGGCGGGCCTCGGTACGCGCCGCCATGATGAAGTCGTTGCGGTGCAGGCCGCCGATCTTATGGGTCCACCAGGTCACGGTGACCTTGCCCCATTCGGTGAGCAGCGCGGGATGATGGCCCTCGGCTTCGGCGATTTCGCCCACGGCCTGGGTGAATGCCAGGGCCTGCTGGAAATCATCGAAACGATACTGCTTCTCCAGTTGCATCACACCGTTACGGTCCTGCACGCCCCAGTCCGGCAGTTGCTGCAGCAGGGTGCCGAGCTCGGCGTCGGTTACACGCGGCGCATCGGCGCGGCAGGCTTCACAGTGGGCTTTGCTCAGGTCGGGCATGGCGGTCTCCTTTTGGTGCGGTGGATGAGAAATCCTTGGACCTGAGCGACTGTTCTTTGGTGCTGGGCCTTCGACCAAAGTTTCAGAGCCCGCGCATCCACGCCGGACGCAGGCCGGCCTGGTCGGGCTGTTCGATGGCGCGGCGCACCTCCATCAGCAGACGCGCCTTGTCGGCGCCCAGCACGCCCTTGAGCACCAGATGGTTGGAGGCGTGGTCGCTGCGGAACACCGTATCGGTCAGCTCCAGCGCATCGAGCAGCCGTTCGGTTTCCTCGAACAGCTCGCGCGGGCTCAACGGTACGAAGTCCGGGAAGTACGCCATGAAGCGCTCCATGCCGGTCGGGAAGCTGACCACCAGGCTGGCCAGGTACTCCGGCTGCGTGGCATTGATCAGGCGCGCGGAGTTGAGTGCATGCTGTCGGCTCAGGCTGCGGCCACCCAGCCCGTTGAGCAGCATCACCGAGCGCTGGATGCCGGCTTCACCGGCCTTGAGCAGTGCGTCCCGGGTGCTGTCGTGGGTTTCGCCCTTGTTGACCCGTTCCAGCACTTCGTCATCGCCGGATTCGGCTCCGATATAGATCATGGCCAGGCCGGCTTCGCGCAGGGCTTCGAGCTCCTGCACCGACTTGCGTCGCAGGTTGCGTGGCAGGCAGTAGGCGGTGACGCGCTCGACATCGGGCAGGTGGGTGTGAATCGCTTCGAGAATGCGCAGCAGGCGATGCGTTGGCAGCACCAGGGCATCGCCGTCGGCGAGGAATACACGCTGCACGATCAGCTGTTCGCCGCAGCGGCGAATCTCGTCCAGCACCTCCTGCTCGTTACGGGCGCGGAATTTCTTCTGCGGGGCCGTATACATCTCGCAGTAGGTGCAGCGGTTCCATGAACAGCCGTTGGTAACCGGCAGGACCAGCGAATGGGCCTCGCTGGGCGGGCGGAACACGGGTTCGATGTAATCGATGGGGAAGCGTTGCATGGTCGGAGCGGTATGGGATCGGAACGGGAGGGCAGATTATCGTCCGTGCGCGAAAAACGAAACGCCAGACCGCCACCGTGCAGGGCGGTCTGGCGTCGGATCACTTGCCCGGATAGCGGGCGATCACCTGTTCCTGGCCGTTGCTGGCCAGGCCGATGACCTGATAGGCGTCTTGGCGGTCGCCCATCTCCATGCCCGGCGATCCGGCCGGCATGCCGGGAACCGCCATGCCGCGCAGGTCGGGCCGCTTGCGTAGCTCAAGCACCTGGGTGGCGGGCACATGGCCTTCCACGAAGCGACCGTCGATCACGGCGGTGTGGCAGGAGGCCAGGCGCGGCGGCACACCATGTTTCATCTTCACCGCGACCATGTCGGGTTCGACGTGGTCGCGCACCGTGAAGCCGTTGTCCTCGAGGTGAGCGATCCAATCCTTGCAGCAGCCGCAATTGGCGTCGCGGTGCACGTCGATGACCAGTTCGTCGACCACGGATTCCTGGCAGCCGCCAATCAGCAGCAGAGAGGTCAGCGCGCCGAGGCGCAGGCTACGGGTAAAGCGTGAAGGCATGGGAAGTCCCCGAAAACGAATGGAGTGAATCAGCCGCAGCAACCGCCACAGCAGCTGCCACCGCTCTTGGGGGCGCCAGCCAGACGGGCAGGATAGCCTGCATCGTCGAGCGCGGCGATCAGCGCGGCGCTGTCGGCCTCGCCTTTGACGTGCACACGGCCATTGGCCAGATCGACCTCGACGTTCTGCACCCCGGCCAGCGGGCGCAGGGCCTCGTCGACGTGCTTGGCGCAGTTGCCGCAGGTCATGCCTTCAACCATCAGTTCGATAGCAGTCATGGAAAATACCTCAAAGTGCAGTGCCGGGGCGTTATCCTCGCCCTTGCCACCGTGGCAAGGTCAAGCGCCGGCGGGGTGGGGAAGTGCTGCGTAGTCTGCTGCCGCCCGCCGGTTTTGGGCATGATCTCCATCAAGTCGCCGCGCTGGCCTATGATGCCGCCGTCATACACGGGAGCCTGTCGATGCAGTCGAGCGAAGCGGCCCGGTCCGATTCCTGGTGGACCCTGTTCAAGGTGTTTCTGCGCCTGGGGCTGACCTCGTTCGGCGGTCCGGTGGCCCACCTGGGCTATTTCCATGCCGAGTTCGTGCGCCGGCGCCAATGGCTGAGTGAGCGCGGCTTCGCCGATATGGTTGCGCTCTGCCAGTTCCTGCCCGGTCCGGCCAGTAGCCAAGTGGGTATCGCCGTCGGTCTGGCGCGCGCCGGTTATC
>DATJDB010000249.1:0-2732 GCA_035497635.1 Pseudomonas sp.
TGCGGCAGCAGGGAGAGCAGCAGGAGGCCACCCCGGGGCAGCAGCCCGCTCCCATGCAGCCCGCTCCCGCGGAGCCGCCGGTCGGAGAGATGCCGCCACCCGCGTCGTCGTCGCTGTCCACCCCGCCGGACAATGGCTTCCAGACCGTACCCGACACCACCCAGCAGCCCAATCAGGGAGGCCAGCCATGAAGCGCTCCACTGCAAAGATGCTTGCCGCCATGGCGCTGGCGTTGACCCTGATCGGATCGGCGCATGCCAGGCAGGACGATATCGATATCAGCCGGCTGAGCAGCAGCCTGGACCAGCTCGCCGATGATCCGGGCATGGGTACGTATGCCCAGGCCGAGCAGGCGCGCGCACGCGATGCGATCAACCGGCTGGCCCAGGCCAGTTCGCGCGAACGGCCGCACGCGCTGTACCTGGCCGAACGCCGGGTCGACCTGGCCAAGACCGCGGCGCAGCTGCAGGGCGCCCAGCTCAAGCTGACCCAGCTCGACCGCGAGCACGACCAGATCCTGCTCGACAACAGCCGGCGCGACGTGGAAATGGCCCGGCGCGAACTGGAGCGCCAGCGCCTGCAGTACCAGCTGGCCCAGGAAGAAGCCAGCCGGCTGCAGCAGCAGGGCGAGGAGTATTCGCAGGCGGCGGATCAGGCGCGCGCCGAAGCGGATCGCGCGAAGAAACTGGCCGCGGCACAGAGCAAGGTGGCCAAGGCTGCCCGCCGCCAGGCCGCGTTGGCGGCCGAAGCCGCGAAGGCGATGCGCTCGCAGATGGAAGACAGCAGCCAGCCGGCCGAGCCGGCCCCGAGCCCCGCAAAAACGCACCGCTGAGGCGACTTGGCAGGGCGCCATCGGGGCGCCCTGCGGCCGGCTTGGCACCGGCGGCCGCGGGTTTCGGGGACAAATGTAAAACACTGTTTTAACAGCTTTTTACGACGAGATCACAGTATTCGCGAAGCCTCGTCGAAAGGCTTGCACCCCCTCTGGCGGGGGAGTAGGGTCAGAGTCCCATGAGGCACCCCAGCTTCATGGGTCACTGACCTGAATCATGCGTCCATTCCACGTTTCAATGCTCCACCTGCGCTCCGGAATTCCGGCGTGGGTCGTGGGTGTACGCATGAGTCAACCGTCGGCGGGCGTTCCGTAATCACGGGCATCCGCCAACCCACTCGCGAGGAGGTCGGATCATGTTTGAAAACCAGCAGCGTGATGATGTCGAGGCATTGATGAAGGCCGACGCGGAATTCCGTCGGCTCTACCAGCACCACCGGGAACTCGACAGCAAGTTGCACGACGCCGATATCGGTGTGCTCCCCCTGGACGATCTCACCCTGACCAGCATGAAGAAGGAGAAGCTGCTGGCCAAGGTTCGACTGGAGCGCATGTGGGCGGATCGGGCACACCTCATCCACTGACTCTGTGATTTCAACTGAAGTGCGGCCTCGGGCTCATCCGGTGTATCGGAATGGGTGCCGGGGCCGCTGCGCATCCGGCGTTCGGCCGCGGTTATCATGGGCGTCCTGCCCCTGCGGTTTCGCCCGCAGGCGCGCCTTTCCAATGACGGAGCCCCCATGACGGTCCACCAGAGTGTCCTCGAACTGATCGGACGTACCCCGATGGTGCGCGCGCAGCGCCTGGATACCGGGCCGTGCGAGCTGTTCCTCAAGCTGGAAAGCGCGAACCCCGGTGGTTCGATCAAGGACCGCATCGGCCTGTCGATGATCGAGGGCGCCGAGAAGGATGGGCGCATCCGCCCGGGTGACATCCTGGTCGAAGGCACCGCCGGCAACACCGGCCTGGGGCTGGCCCTGGTCGCGCAGCAGAAGGGCTACCGGCTGATCCTGGTGGTGCCCGACAAGATGAGCCGCGAGAAGATCTTCAACCTCAAGGCGATGGGCGCCGAAGTGGTGCTGACCCGTTCGGACGTGGCCAAGGGCCATCCCGAGTATTACCAGGACATGGCCGAGCGGATCGCCCGCGAAACCCCCGGCGCCTACTTCATCAACCAGTTCGGCAACCCCGACAACCCGGCCGCGCACATCGCCAGCACCGGGCCGGAAATCCTCGAACAGATGGACGGCAAGGTCGACGCGATCGTGGTCGGCTGCGGCTCCTCCGGCACGCTCAGCGGCCTGTCGAAGTTCTTCGCCGAACACTCGCCGCAGACGGAACTCGTACTGGCCGATCCGGTCGGCTCGATCCTGGCGCAGTACATCAACGAAGGCACGCTTTCGACCAAGTCCGCCAGCTGGATGGTCGAGGGCATCGGCGAGGATTTCCTGCCCCCGATCAGCGACTTCACCCGGGTGAAGAAGGCGTACGCGATCTCCGACAAGGAAAGCTTCCTCACCGCGCGCGAGCTGCTGGCGAAGGAAGGCATCCTGGGCGGTTCGTCCACCGGCACCCTGGTGGCCGCGGCACTGCGCTACTGCCGCGAACAGAGCGCGCCGAAGCGCGTGGTGACCCTGGTCTGCGACACCGGCAACAAGTACCTGTCCAAGCTGTACAACGACTACTGGATGCTCGACAACGGCTTCATCGAGCGCGAGCAGCACGGCGACCTGCGCGATCTGCTGCTGCGCCCGTTCGCGCAGCGCGACACCGTGGTGGTCGGTCCGAACGAGTTGCTGATCACCGCCTACAACCGCATGAAGCTGTACGACGTGTCGCAGCTGCCGGTGATGGACGGCCGCAAGCTGGTCGGCATCGTCGACGAGTCCGACGTGCTGCT
>DATJDB010000250.1:0-10099 GCA_035497635.1 Pseudomonas sp.
GTACCCGAACGAACTGGAAGACGTGCTGGCCACCCTGCCGGGCGTGCTGCAGTGCGCCGCCATCGGTGTGCCGGACGAGCGTGCCGGCGAGGCCATCAAGATGTTCGTGGTGGTCAAGCCGGGCGCCAGCCTGACCAAGGAGCAGGTGCTCAAGCACATGCACGACAATGTCACCGGCTACAAGCGACCCAAGCTGGTCGAATTCCGCGACAGCCTGCCGACCACCAACGTCGGCAAGATCCTGCGTCGCGAGCTGCGTGACGAAGAGCTGAAGAAACTGGCCAGCGCCTGATTCGCTCTTTGTAAACCACAAGACCCCGCTTCGGCGGGGTCTTGTGGTTTCGGGGTACAGGAAACCGCAGCCTGCCACTCGACTCCGCAGGCCGGCGTAAAGCCGGCCCTACAGGGTTCGGCGCGCCGTCCGGTGGTTCAGCGGTCGTTATGCCCCAGATCCCGCTGCGGATCGATACGGTCGCGCACGCGCTGCTTGAGTTCCTTGGCTTCCGGGAAGCCGCCGTCAGCCTTGCGTTCCCAGATCTGTTCGTCATTGCACGTAATGCGGAACACGCCGCCGGTGCCCGGCTCCAGGCTGACCCTGCCGAGGTCGTCGGCGAAGGTGCTCAACAGCTCCTGGGCTAGCCAAGCGGCGCGTAGCAGCCAGTGGCACTGAGTGCAGTAGGTGATGACGATGTGGGCTTTGGGCTGCGTCATGGGGATGCCTCCTGGATAGGGTGCCGTTTGTGCACGGCGCCGGTGTGTTCATCGGCCCGGACGAGCCGGCCGTGGATTCTGCGGTCCATTGAAAATCGAGCCGTCGGGAGTTCCGTCCATGAAAGGTGCCGAAGCCTACGTCAACGACCAGTGGAATACCTGCGGCCTGACGCATCTGCCCGGGGATGCCGCCGCGCTGCTGATACAGCTGCACTTCACCATTCCGCGCGATACCCAGTTCACCAGCCTGCTCAACGAGATCAGCGCCGTCTGTCAACGGCACCTGCAGGAAGCCTATCCCGGGCGCAGCGTGCACGCCGACCCGGTGGTGGGTTCGGTGGTGGGGGATGGCACTGGCGATGGCATCACTCTGGGCTTCCATGTCGGGCCGGCGGAGCCCAACGTCGAATCGTAGGGTGGCCAAGGTTTTCTATGGCCACCAACCTGCCGGATCGACGGGCTTCGGCGGCCGGAAAAAGCGCCGCTCGTTATACCGGCAGCGCCCGGGAGCGTGCCGGTGCCTGCTGCTGAGCTTCGCTCCAGGCGCGCAGGTCGGCGCCGCCCGGGCTCTGGAACACACGCAGGCCGAACTCCGGCAGAATCGCCAGCAGGTGATCGAAGATATCCGACTGGATATTTTCGTACTCTCCCCAGGCCACCGTGTTGGTGAAGCAGTAGATCTCCAGCGGCAGGCCTTCGGCACCCGGTTCCAGCTGGCGCACCAGCAAGGTCATGTCCTGATGGATGCCCGGATGGCTGCGCAGGTAGCGCTCCACATAGGCGCGGAAGGAACCGATGTTGGTAACACGCCGGGTATTCACCGGCTCCAGGCCGGCCTCGGCCAGCTTGGTGTTCCACTCGTCGATTTCGCGGCGCTTGCTGACCAGATAATCCTGCAGCAGGTTGAAGCGGTACAGCCGCTTGCGCTCTTCCGGTTCGAGGAAATGAATGCTCTGCTCGTCGATCAGCACGCTGCGCTTGATGCGCCGGCCGCCGCACTCCTGCATGCCCCGCCAGTTCTTGAACGAATCGGTGATGAAGCGCTTGGTCGGGATGGTGGTGATGGTCTTGTCCCAGTTCTGCACCTTGACCGTGTGCAGGGCGATGTCGATCACGTCACCATCGGCGTTGAGTTGCGGCATCTCCACCCAGTCACCGACGCGCACGATGTCGTTCGAGGTGATCTGCACGCTGGCCACCAGCGACAGCAGGGTGTCCTGGAAGATCAACATCAGCACCGCGGCCATCGCACCCAAACCGGAGAGCAGGATCAGCGGCGAGCGGTCGATCAGCGCGGCGATCACCAGGATGGTGGCGATGGCGTAGATGGCGATCTGCACCACCTGCAGATAGCCCTTGATAGGTCGGAAATGGGCATCGGGGCGACGCAGGTAGAGGTGATTGACGATGTTCAGCGCGGCGCCCAGCGCCATGGCCACGGTGAGAATGATGAAACCGGCGCAAACGTTCTCCGTCACGGTGACCACGGCTTTTGGCAGGCCCGGTATGGCATTCACGCCGCCGGTGATAATCAGCGCCGGCACGACGTTGGACAGCCGACGGATCAGACCGAAGTCATCGACATCGCCGGTTTTCAGCAGGGAATAGAGGCCGCGCACCAGGATGCGCTTGACCAGCCAGTTGGCGATCGCGGCCAGCAACAACAGGCCAACGCAGGCGGCGAGGGTTTGCAGTTCGGGATGGCCGCGCAGCCAGTCGAGCCCTAAGGCCAGCTCTTCTTGCATGGGAGTCTCCGTGTGTAGGGTGAAATCAGGGGCGGTAGGCGCCGATGAAAATGGCCGGATCGATGCGCGCATCGTTCAGGCTGACGTTCCAGTGCAGATGCGGGCCAGTGGAACGGCCGGTGCTGCCAACCTTGCCCAGCACCTCGCCACGCGCCAGGCGCTGGCCCGCGGTCACGTCGATGGCCGAGAGATGGCAGAACATGCTGATCAGTCCGCGGCCGTGATCGACGAACACCGTCCGGCCGTTGAAGAAGTAGTCGCCGACCAGGATCACCTCGCCGGCGGCGGGAGCCTTCACCGGGGTGCCAGTCGTCGCGGCAAAGTCCAGGCCCGAATGTGGGTTGCGTTCCTCGCCGTTGAAGAAGCGGCGCAGTCCAAAGGGCGAGGACAGTGGGCCGTCCACCGGGCGGTCGAAGTACAGGTTGCTCGGCTGGAAGGCGCTGAAACGTTGGTACGCCGCCTTCTGCTCGGCCAGTTCGCGGGTGATGCGCGCCAGGGCTTCCGGACCGGGATTGACCTGTTCCTTGTTCTTCAGGGTGATGTGCTGCTCGCGGTAGAGGCGTTCGCCGACCGCGAAATCGCGCGACTGACCGTCCACCAGCAGGGTCTGCGCACCGGCGGGCGTCCGCAGCGGCACACCGATGATGGCGATCCAGCGTTGATCGTCCTCACGCACCACCAGCGCCGGCTTGTCCTGGTAGCTCACCTGCGGTGCGTGTGGGGCGTCGCCCAGATCGACCACCGCAACGCCGCCGGGGACCGGTTTGTCGAGCAGGCGGGAGAGGAAGCCATCGGCATGCGCCGGCAGGGCGAGGCAGAGCAGCAGGGCAAACAGAGCGCGCATGGGAACCCATGGAAAATAGTGAACGCCGGGGACTTTATCATGGCTGCGGGCCGCAAGCCGCTGCAGCCGCCCAAGTGGTCCCAGGGCAGCGGACTCGCCTTTTGTGGGAGCGGACTCGTCCGCGAGCTCTGCCTGCAGGCCTCCACCAAAAGCTCGCGAATGAATTCGCTCCCACAGGAGCAGAGGCGGAGCGCTCCTACCGTCCTGGCGATACGCAAGGCAGGCGGATCTCCACGCGCAGCCCGCCCAGCGGGCTGTCCTGCAGGTGCCATTCGCCGCGCCAGGCGCTGACGATGTCGGCGACGATGCCCAGGCCCAGGCCATGACCCTCGAAGCCTTCGTCCAGGCGCGTGCCGCGCTGGCATACAGCATCGCGGCGTTCGGCGGGAATGCCCGGGCCGTCGTCATCGACGCGCAGCCAATAGCCGTCCGGCGACGTTTCGATACTCAGCCGAACCTGGCTACGTGCCCATTTGCAGGCGTTATCCAGCAGGTTGCCGAGCAGCTCGAGCACGTCCTCGCGCTCCCAGGGCAGCCGGCAATCCGGCGGGGCCTGCCAATCCATCGCCAAGCCCCGGCGATGGATGGCCGCCAGGGTGGTGAACAGCGCCGGCAACTCCTGCGCGCAATCGAACCCGCCGCCCGGCTGGCCCTCGCCGGCCAGGCGGGCGCGACTCAGCTCGCGGGACACGCGCTGGCGAATCTGGCCCAGTTGCTCCTCCAGTTGCTGGCGTAGCGCTGGCTGGCCAGCCAGCGCCTCGCTGTCCAGCAGGCCGGCCAGTACCGCCAGCGGCGTCTTCAGGGCATGGCCGAGATTGCCGATGGCATGGCGCGAGCGTTTCAGGGTCTCGTCGGTCTGCGTCAGCAGGTGGTTGATCTGCGTGACCAGCGGCTGCAGTTCCTGCGGCACGCGGGTATCGAGCTGTGCGCGGCGGCCTTGTTGCAATTCGGCAATCTGCCCACGGGCACTTTCCAGCGGACGCAGGGCGGCACGAATCGCCATGCGCTGCAACAGGCCGAAGGCCAGCAGCGCGAGGCCCAGCAGGGCCAGACCGCCGAGGCGTACCTGGCGGAAACTGTCCAGCATCGGGGTGTAGTCGTGGGCCACGCTGATATGCACGCGCTGGCCGCCACGCCGGTACTCGGCGCGGTAGATCAGCAGGCGCTGCTCCTGCGGCCCGTCGATCAGCGCATCATGCAGGCCGTCCTGTACGGGCCAGTCGAGGTCGCTGTCCCACAGCGAGCGAGAGCGCCAGTCGCGGTTGTCGCTGTCGATGCGAAAATAATGGCCGGAGAATGCCCGCTGGTAGCGTGGGCCGAGGCGCGGGCTGTCAAGCTGCAGGCCGTCGGGTCCGGGGACCAGCGCCACCAGCAGGCCTTCGGTCTCCTCGCGCAGGTCGGTTTCCAGGCTGCGGCGCAGCCCGGCTTCGAACAGCCAGAGACTGGCCTGCAACAGGATCAGCCCGACCACCAGCAAGGCAGCGATCAGGCCGAGGCCGAGGCGGTGTTGCAGTGAATTCATTCCCGTGTCCCGAAGCGATAGCCCTGGCCGCGGCGGGTTTCGATGATCTCGCGCCCCAGCTTGCCGCGCAGGCGGTTGACCAGCACTTCGATGACGTTGGAGTCGCGCTCGGTTTCGCCGTCGTACAGGTGTTCGGCCAGTTGCGTTTTGGACACCAACTGACCGGCATGCAGCATGAAGTAGCGCAGCAGGCGAAATTCGCCGGCGGTCAGCGCAATGGCCTGTCCGTCGCGCCGGCACTCCTGGCGTGCCTCGTCCAGCTCCAGCCCGCCGGTTGCCAGCAGCGGCTGGTTGGCCAGGCCATGGGCGCGACGCAGCAGCGCCTGGATGCGCAGCAGCAGTTCCTCGGGATGGAAGGGTTTGGTCAGGTAATCGTCGGCGCCGGCCTTCAGGCCATCGATGCGCTCGGCCCAGCTGTCGCGGGCGGTGAGAATCAGCACCGGCGTGGCCAGCCCCAGCGCGCGCCAGGCGCGCAGCACCTCCAGACCGGGTTTGCCGGGCAGACCAAGGTCCAGCACGATCAGGTCGTACGGTTCGCTGGCGCCCTGGTGCTCGGCGTCACGGCCATCGGCCAGCCAGTCGACGGCGTAGCCGTGGCGCTGGAGGTCGGCCAGCAACTGGTCGGCCAACGGCACATGATCTTCCACCAGTAGCAGACGCATTCAGTCCTCCTTGTCCTGGAGCAGCTCGCCACTGCCAGCGTCCAGCTCGATGTCGCGCACTTCGCCCTGCTGGGTCAGCAGCTCCAGCTCATAGATGAAGCGGCCATGCTCCTCCTCCAGCTCGGCTTCCAGCAGGCGGGCACCGGGATAGCGCTCCAGCAGCGGGCGCAGCAGCGCGTCCAGGGGCTGGATCACGCCTTCCTGGCGCAGGCGCAAGGCTTCGTCCTGGTCCAGATCGCGACCGGCCAGCGCCGGGGCGGCGACGAGCAGGGCGACGAGAAGCAGGGGCAGGGTGCGTGGCATGGCAAATGACTCGTGATGGGGGAAACGTCACGGCCGGCGCCTCTGTGGGAGCGGACTTGTCCGCGAGCTTTCTGGCAGCCTGGCCAGCCTGCGAGGTACTGCCCAAAAGCTCGCGACTGAAGTCGCTCCTACAGATCCGTGCGCGCCGTTCCAGCGCGATGGTGGACAAGAAAAACGTTGTCCACCCTACGAAACAGACCCGTAGGGTGGATCGCGCTTCATCGATCCACCATCGCGCCGCGAGGCGCGCCCGTGCGGACCGGGTCAGTCGTCCTTGCGGTTCTTGAGAACTTCGCCGGTGGCGGCGTCCAGTTCCACATCCCACTGCTGTCCCTCGGCATCGCGCAGATCCAACTGGTAGAGGTAGCGGCCATTCTCCTCCTCGAGTTCGGTTTCTTCCACTGTGGCGCCCGGGTGCTGCTTGAGGGCGGTTTCGTTGAGCGTTTCGAACGACTGGATAGTGCCGGCATCGCGCAGCTTGAGGGCTTCGTCCGGGCCGATGTCGCGGTCGGCGGCCAGCGCCAGGTTGGCGCCAAGGGCGAGGCTGGAGGCGGCGAACAGCAGGGTAAGGGTCTTGCGCATGGGGGTGATCTCCATTGGATTGCTTTGACGAGCACAGGGTAGGCAGAGCGCCTTAACTGAAGCTGAAAGACAATAGGTTGTGGGGCCGGCGTTATGCCGGCCGGCGGAGGTCAAGGCGGGTTACGCTGGCCGGGGTAAACCCGGCCCCACAACGACGCGAGCGCCGGACCAATTGACGCACCCATAGGCGCGGCGCTATACAGCGCCACTCGCCCGCGCAGATGGGCATGCCTTGAGATAGACAGGGGTCGTGATGAACGGTTTTACCCGGGCGGGATTGTGGATCCTGGTGCTGAGTTCGGTGGTGCTGACCCTGTCGCTCGGCGTGCGGCACGGCTTCGGCCTGTTCCTGGCGCCGATGAGCGCCGATTTCGGCTGGGGCCGCGAGGTGTTCGCCTTCGCCATCGCCCTGCAAAACCTGATCTGGGGTCTGGCGCAGCCGATCACCGGTGCGCTGGCCGACCGCTATGGCGCCGGCCGCACGGTGCTGGTGGGCGGGCTGTTCTATGTGGTCGGCCTGGTGCTGATGGGCATGGCGGAGACGCCGCTGGGTCTGTCGCTGAGCGCTGGCGTGCTGATCGGCCTGGGGCTGTCCGGCACGTCCTTCTCGGTACTGCTGGCCGCCGTCGGCCGCGCCGCCACGCCGGAAAAGCGCAGCATGGCGATGGGCATCGCTGCGGCGGCCGGTTCCTTCGGCCAGTTCATCATGCTGCCCGGCACTCTGGGGCTGATGGAGTGGCTGGGCTGGTCGGCGGCTCTGCTGGCACTGGGCGCGCTGGTCGCGCTGATCGTGCCGCTGGGTGCCGCCCTGCGCGAAGCGCCGGCGCCGCGTCAGGCGCACCAGCAGACGCTGGGCGAGGCGCTGGGCGAAGCGGCCCGCCATCCGGGCTTCTGGCTGCTGTCGGTGGGCTTCTTCGTCTGCGGGTTTCAGGTGGTGTTCGTCGGCGTACACCTGCCGGCCTATCTGGTGGACCAGGGCCTCGGTGTACATGTGGGCACCACCGTGCTGGCGCTGGTCGGCCTGTTCAACATCGCCGGCACCTACGCCGCCGGCTGGCTGGGCGGGCGCATGTCCAAGCCGAAGCTGCTGGTCGCTCTCTATCTGCTGCGTGGTGTGGTGATTACCGCGTTCTTCTACCTGCCGCTGAGCGAGATGTCCGCCTACCTGTTCGGCATGGCCATGGGTTTGTTGTGGCTGTCCACCGTGCCGCTGACCAATGGCACGGTGGCGACCCTGTTCGGCGTGCGCAACCTGTCAATGCTGGGCGGCATCGCCTTCCTGTTCCACCAACTGGGCTCGTTCATGGGCGGCTGGCTGGGCGGCTACCTGTATGACCTGACCGGCAGCTATTCGCTGGTCTGGGAGATCTCCATCCTGCTTAGCCTGATGGCGGCGCTGCTCAACTGGCCGGTGCGCGAAGTCCCGGTGGCCCGCCTGCAGACCGGAGGGGCGAGCGCATGAACCGTGGCGCCTGGCTGAAAACCGCACTGCTGATCGGCCTCGGTTTGCTGCTGGCCCTGGCCTGGTGGGGCTGGACCCGCGGCGGACTGGCGCTGCTACAGACGGGGATGAGCTGTTAGCCTCTTTTGTGGGAGCGGACTGGTCCGCGAGCCTTTCTGTGCGGGCTGATGCCAGAAGCTCGCGAACAAGTTCGCTCCCACAGGTGCTGCCCCGCGCCGCGCCCGTATTTTTGTGGGAGAGGACTTGTCCGCGAGCTTTTCGGCCTCTTTCTCTACAGCCAGACCGCATCCCACAGCGGGTAATCGCCAAGGCGGGTCACCAATCCCGCCCGCAAGGGGTTGGCGACGATGTAACGGGCTACGGCGAGCAGGTCATCTTCCTGGCGCAAGGCCCGGTCATGGAAGCCTGGTTGCCAGACCCGTCCCGGCATTCGCAACCGCCGGCTACTGTTGGCCTTGACTTGCTTCATCAGCATGGACAGCTCTTGTTTGTGAAGCTGGATCAGCCAATGAAAATGATCCGGCATAACCACCCAGGCCAGGGAATCTACCCAACCCTGCTCCTGAACGGCGCGCAGTTCCCTGACAAGCTGCCGGCCAGCCTTTGGCTCGGCGAAGCATGGGCGGCGGCCATGGGTACATGCGGTCAGCAGATAAAAGCGGCCTGGTTCGGAATGGCGCCCCAGGCGCAGGCGGTGTGAGTTGGGCATGTCCATTGCCTCTTGGATTCGTGAGGCAGGGAGACTAGCCGCCGCGCCCGCCTTCTGTGGGAGCGGACTTGTCCGCGAGCTTTCGGTGCGGGCCCGGCCAAGAGCTCGCGAATGAATTCGCTCCCACAGGTATCGCGCCGCGCCCGTATTTTTTTGTGGGAGCGGACTTGTCCGCGAGCTTTCGGTGCGGTCCCGGCCAAGAGCTCGCGATTGAATTCGCTCCCACGGGTTTGGTGTTGGGCTGTCAGAACGGCGCTGGGCTTTCGAAGCGCATCCTTTCGCCGGTTACCGGGTGGGTTAGCACCAGCAGGCTGGCGTGCAGGCATAGGCGGTCGTGGGCGGCGAGGGCTTCTTCATGGGCATAGAGACGATCGCCGAGCAGCGGATGGCCGATGCTCAGCATGTGTACCCGTAGCTGGTGCGAGCGGCCGGTGATGGGCGTGAGTTCCACGCGGCTGTACTGCCCGCAGCGCTCCAGAACCTTCCAGAAGGTGAGGGCATGCCGGCCCAGTTCATGATCGACGACATGGCGCGGCTTGGTCGGCGGGTCGTAGCGCAGTGGCAGTTCGATCCGGCCGCTATCCAGCTCCGGCTCGCCCCAACACAGGGCGGTGTAGGCCTTCTCGGTTTCGCGATCATGGAACTGCCGGGACAGCTCGCGGTGGCTGTCGGCGTCGCGAGCCAGCACGATCACCCCCGATGTCTCCCAATCCAGGCGGTGCACGATGCGCGCCTCGGGATAGCCGTTTTCCTGCAGGCGGGTCACCAAGCAGTCGCGGTTGTCCTCGGCGCGGCCGGGCACGGAAAGCAGCAGGGTGGGCTTGTTGATCACCAGCAGGGCGTCGTCCTGATGGAGGATCTGGATGTTCGAGAGGGGCATGGGACAAATCCGTAAAACAAGGCGAGGACGGACGTGTCCGCGCAGAATGCGTGCGGGATTGTAGCGGCTTCAGCCGCGATAAAGGGCAGCGCCGGATTCTGCGCTTGTACAGGACTGTAGGGTGGACAGCGCTTTTCTTGTCCACCATCGCGCCGTGTGGAGCGATGGCGGATCGGTGAAGCGTGATCCACCCCACGAGAGCATCGCGGCTGAAGTCGCTCCTACAGAATCGTGCCGTGCGCCGCGTTTGGTAGATCGGTGAAGCGCGGTCCACCAAACGATACGTGCGATCAGCGATCCGGTAGCGGAATGTTCACTTCCAGGATCGAGCAGTTGTCGTGGTCTTCCAGGGTGACCTGCACCTTGTCGTCGCTGATGTTCACGTACTTGCGCACGACGGCGATCAGCTCCTTGTGCAGGGCCGGCAGATAGTCGGGTTGTACCCGCTGGCCACGCTCATGGGCCACGATGATCTGCAGGCGCTCCTTGGCGATGGAAGCGGTTTGTTTTCTCTCGCGCTCGCGCAGCAGGTCGAAAAAGCTCATTTAGCGGCCTCCGAACAGACGTTGCAGGAATCCCTTCTTCTGCGCGTCGATGAAGCGGTGCGGGACTTCCTTGCCCATCAGGCGGTCGACCGCGTCGCTGTAGGCCTGGCCGGCGTCGCTGTGCTCGTCGAGGA
>DATJDB010000251.1:0-4022 GCA_035497635.1 Pseudomonas sp.
CGGGGACAAGCCGTGGGAAAACCGGCATGTGGGTAACCCGGCGTTTCATCCACGGCTTATTCCCAGCTCGCCCACTGCGAAGACAGGGGTTTTCCGCTGGCTTGTACCGCGCGCAACGCCTTGCCGCATGGGAGCCGGCGAGGCTTATCCACAGAAAAACGCGCGCTCAATACATAATTACAAAAATAATCTCTTTAAAAAAATGCTCTTTTCTATTCTTTCGTCGAGCAGGGGCTGGCCGGAAATTGACCTGACCCCGCGCTTTCTCTAGAATTGCCGGTCTCTTTAAACGGGGGCCACTTCCGGCCCGTAGTGACCACCAGGTAATCCATCATGAAACGCACTTTCCAACCCAGCACCCTGAAGCGCGCTCGCGTCCATGGCTTCCGCGCCCGCATGGCCACCAAGAACGGCCGTGCCGTCCTGTCGCGTCGTCGCGCCAAGGGCCGCAAGCGTCTGTCCGCCTAACCCAGGCGGCAACTCGTGGTGAGCCGAAGTTTCGGTCGGGAAAAGCGCCTGCTCAAACCCCGACAGTTCAAAGCGGTCTTCGACTCACCCGGCGGTAAGGTCGCGGGCAGGAACGTTCTGCTTCTTGCCCGCGCAAACGGTCTGGATCACCCCCGCCTCGGGCTGGTGATCGGCAAGAAGAGCGTCAGGCTCTCGGTCGAACGCAACCGTCTGAAGCGCCAGATCCGCGAAACATTCCGCCAGTCGCAAGACGATCTGGCTGGCTGGGATATCGTGGTCGTGGTCCGCAAGGGCCTCGGTGACCTGGACAACCCGGAGCTTGCCGGCCAGTTCATCAAGCTCTGGAAGCGTCTTGCCCGGCTGCCACGCCCCCAGGACGAATCCAATGTCCCACAGCTCGCGGATGCGTAAACTGGCCGTCGTGCCGATAAGGTTCTACCGCTACGCCATCAGTCCCATGATGGCCAGTCACTGTCGTTTCTATCCGACCTGTTCCTGCTACGCGCTGGAAGCCATCGAACAGCATGGCGTTCTTCGCGGTGGCTGGCTGAGCCTGCGCCGACTTTCCCGCTGCCACCCCTGGAACCCGGGCGGTTACGATCCGGTTCCACCCGCCTCAACTCCCCGACCCCCTTCGATGGCCGAGTAACCATGGATATCAAACGTTCGATATTGCTCGTCGCCCTGGCAGTCGTCTCCTATCTGCTGGTTCTCCAGTGGAACGAGGACTACAGCCAGGCGGCCCAGCCGCCGGCACAGAACACCGTTGCCAGCAACACCGTCGGCGATCTGCCGGATTCGCAAGCCAGCGTGGTCCACGACGACGTGCCCGTTGCCGAGCAGGCCCAGCCGCAAGCCAATCAGGTTGCCGATGCCGCCGGCGCCGATCAGCTGATCCGTGTCAGCACCGACGTGCTGGAGCTGGCCATCAATCCGGCCGGCGGCGATATCGTGCAGTTGAACCTGCCGAAGTATCCGCGCCATCAGAAGAACCCCGAGGTGCCGTTCCAGCTGTTCGACAACCGCAATGGCAGCACCTACGTGGCGCAGAGCGGCCTGGTCGGCGAAAACGCACCGGACAGCAGCGCCGGTCGCGCGCGCTGGAGCAGCGAAGCGCGTCAGTACCAACTGGCCGACGGTCAGGAGCAGCTGGTCGTCGATCTGCGCTATGCCGATCAGGGCGTCAGCTACATCAAGCGCTTCACCCTCAAGCGCGGCGCCTACGACCTCAAGGTCGAATACCTGATCGACAACCAGAGCGGCAAGACCTGGCGCGGCACGCCCTACGCGCAACTCAAGCGTGATGGCAGCGCCGATCCCTCGTCGACTACCGCCACCTCGGCCACCTATCTGGGTGCCGCGATCTGGACTCCCGACGAGAACTACAAGAAGGTCTCCATGGGAGATCTTGACGACCTGGGCGAGAAAAACGCCTCGCTGCGCGAAACCGTGCAGGGCGGCTGGGTCGCCTGGTTGCAGCACTACTTCGTCACCGCCTGGATTCCCGCCGCGGACAGCACCAACAAGGTGGAAGGCCGCAAGGACAGCAGGGGCAACTACATCATCGGCTTCACCAGCGATGCACTGACTGTGCCCGCCGGTGGCCAGGGCGCTGCCGCTATGACCCTCTACGCCGGTCCGAAGATCCAGGAAGACCTCAAGGCCCTGGCACCCAACCTGGACCTGACCGTCGACTACGGCATCCTGTGGTTCCTGGCCCAGCCGATCTACTGGCTGCTGGAGCTGATCCACGATGTGCTCGGCAACTGGGGCTGGTCCATCGTGGTGCTGACCCTGATCATCAAGCTGATCTTCTTCCCGCTCTCGGCGGCCAGCTACAAGTCCATGGCCCGCATGCGCGCCGTGTCGCCCAAGCTGCAGGCGCTCAAGGAACAGCACGGTGAAGATCGCCAGAAGATGTCCCAGGCGATGATGGAGCTGTACAAGAAGGAGAAGATCAATCCGCTGGGCGGCTGCCTGCCGATCCTGGTGCAGATGCCGGTGTTCCTGGCCCTGTACTGGGTGCTGCTGGAAAGCGTCGAGATGCGCCAGGCGCCCTGGATGCTGTGGATCACCGACCTGTCGATCACCGATCCGTACTTCATCCTGCCGATCATCATGGGCGTGACCATGTTCATCCAGCAGCAGCTCAACCCGACGCCGCCGGATCCCATGCAGGCGCGCGTGATGAAATTATTGCCGATCATCTTCACTTTCTTCTTCCTGTGGTTCCCCGCCGGTCTGGTGCTGTACTGGGTGGTCAACAACATCCTGTCCATCGCCCAGCAGTGGTACATTACCCGGCAGATCGAGGCTGCGGCCAAGTAAGCCGGCGCCACCGCCAAACCCTGCAAACGCCCCGTCATCGGGGCGTTTTGCTTTGTGGAGAAACGTTCCATGCACAGCCGTGACACCATCGCCGCCGTCGCCACCGCCCAGGGTCGTGGTGGAGTCGGCATCGTGCGGGTTTCCGGGCCGCTGGCCCTGTCCATTGCGCAGGCCCTGAGCGGTCGCATACCGCGCTCGCGCCATGCCCATTACGGCGCCTGGCGAGACGCTGAAGACCAGGTGCTGGATGAGGGCATCCTGCTGTTCTTTCCCGGCCCGCAGTCGTTCACCGGCGAAGATGTGCTCGAACTGCAGGGACATGGTGGTCCGGTGGTGCTGGATCTGCTGCTCGACCGCTGCCTGGCGCTGGGCGCGCGTCAGGCGCGACCGGGCGAGTTCAGCGAGCGCGCCTTCCTCAATGACAAGCTGGATCTCGCCCAGGCCGAAGCCATTGCCGACTTGATCGAGGCCAGTTCGGCGCAGGCGGCGCGCAATGCCCTTCGCTCGCTGCAGGGTGAGTTCTCGCGGCGGGTACACGAGCTGAGCGAGCAACTGATCCAGTTGCGCATCTACGTGGAAGCCGCCATCGACTTTCCCGAGGAGGAAATCGATTTCCTCGCCGACGGCCATGTGCTGCGCCAGTTGGAAGCCATCCGCGCTTACCTGGCCGAGGTGCAGCGCACGGCGGGGCAGGGCGCACTGCTGCGCGACGGCATGACGGTGGTCATCGCCGGTCGGCCGAACGCCGGCAAGTCCAGCCTGCTCAATGCCCTGGCCGGCCGCGAGGCGGCGATCGTCACCGATATCGCCGGCACCACCCGCGACCTATTGCGCGAACATATCCACATCGACGGCATGCCGCTACACGTGGTGGACACCGCCGGGCTGCGCGACACCGACGATCAGGTCGAACGCATCGGTGTGGAACGCGCGCTGCAGGCCATCGAGGATGCCGACCGCATCCTGCTGCTAGTCGATGCCAGTGCCACGGAAGCCGGCGATCCTTTCGCCCTGTGGCCGGAGTTCCTGGCCAGCCGTCCCGCGCCCGAACGGGTCACGCTGATTCGCAACAAGATCGACCTGAGCGACGAGCCGGCCGGCATGCAGCAAAGCGCCGATGGTCACGTCACCCTCAGCCTCTCGGCGCGCAACGGCGCCGGCCTGGAGCGGCTGCGCGAGCATCTGAAGACCTGCATGGGCTATCAGCAGACCGCCGAGAGCGGCTT
>DATJDB010000252.1:0-9088 GCA_035497635.1 Pseudomonas sp.
TGAAGTCCGACAGGCTGACGCGACCGGCAATCAGGTCGCTCATGTGCACGTCGACCACCGCAAAACCGGCGCGGTGGAAGGCCGCGGCCATCTCGGTCTGGCCGTTGACGCCCTGCTCACGCAGGATCGCCATGCGCGGGCGCACGCCCTTGGCAATGTACGGCGCGGCGACATCTTCGTTGACGTCGAAGCTGAGCTTGGCGTGCAGACCGGGATTCTGCTCGTCGAGCAGCAGGTCGAACTCCTGATCGGCGCACTCGGCGTTGTCACGCAGGCGCTGAATCTGCCAGCTGGTTTCGGCCCACTGACGTTGCAGCACGCGGCGCTGTTCGCGGAACACCGGCTCGCCGGCGAAGTTCAGCAGCACATCGGTGCCGGTAACCGGCTGGCCAATGACGCTGACGCAGTCGCCGAGTCCGGCGGCAGCGAAGCGGGCCAGCACGTCCTGACTGTCGGCCTGACGGATCTGGATCACCGCGCCCAGTTCTTCATTGAACAGTGCGGCGGCCAGCGCTTCGCGGGAGGTCGCCAGTGCATCCAGTTGAACATCCAGGCCGCAATGACCGGCGAAGGCCATTTCCACCAGGGTGGTCAGCAGGCCGCCGTCGGAGCGGTCATGGTAGGCCAGCAGACGATCATCCTGGCTGAGGGTCTGAATGGTGTCGAAGAACGCCTTGAGGTCTGCGGCGTTGTCCACGTCCGGCGCCTGGCGGCCGATCTGGCCGTACACCTGGGCGAGGATCGAGGCGCCCATGCGGTTCTGGCCACGGCCGAGGTCGATCAGCAGCAGTTGGCTGTCGCCCTGGTCCAGGCGCAGCTGCGGGGTCAGGGTCTTGCGAATATCGGCCACCGGGGCGAAGCCAGTGACGATCAGCGACAGCGGCGAGGTGACGCTCTTGTCGGTGTCGCCATCCTGCCAGCGGGTCTTCATGGACATGGAGTCCTTGCCCACCGGGATGGTGATGCCCAGCGCCGGGCACAGTTCCATGCCGACCGCTTTAACGGTGTCGTACAGGCGTGCGTCCTCGCCGGGGTGGCCGGCGGCGGCCATCCAGTTGGCGGACAGCTTGATATCGCCCAGCTTGGCGATGCGCGAGGCGGCCAGGTTGGTGAGGGTTTCACCGATGGCCATGCGCCCGGACGCCGGGGCATCCAGCAAGGCCAGCGGGGTGCGTTCGCCCAGTGCCATGGCTTCGCCGGTGTAGACGTCGAAGCTGGTGGCGGTCACCGCGCAGTCGGCGACCGGCACCTGCCAGGGGCCGACCATCTGGTCGCGGGCCACCAGACCGGTGATCGAACGGTCACCGATGGTGATCAGGAAGTTCTTGCTGGCCACTGCGGGGTGACGCAGCACGCGGGAAATGGCATCGCCCAACTCGACGGTGTCGGCGGCGAAATCGTCGCCCAGCGCCGCTTCGCGGCTCGCGCTGCGGTGCATGCGCGGCGGCTTGCCGAGCAGTACGTCGAGCGGCATGTCCACCGGGTTGTTGCCGAAGTGGTTGTCGCCCACGGTCAGCTGGCGCTCTTCGGTGGCTTCACCCACCACGGCGAACGGGCAGCGCTCGCGTTCGCAGATGGCGGCGAAACGCTCCAGGTCCTCGGCATCCACGGACAGCACGTAGCGTTCCTGGGACTCGTTGCACCAGATTTCCAGCGGGCTCATGCCCGGCTCGTCGTTGGGCACGTTGCGCAGCTCGAAGCGGCCGCCACGGCCGGCATCGTTGACCAGTTCCGGGAAGGCGTTGGACAGGCCGCCCGCACCCACGTCGTGGATGAACTTGATCGGGTTGTGGTCGCCCAGCTGCCAGCAGCGGTCGATGACTTCCTGGCAACGACGTTCCATTTCCGGGTTTTCGCGCTGCACCGAGGCGAAATCCAGATCCGCGGCGCTGGCGCCGGTGGCCATGGAAGAGGCCGCGCCGCCGCCCAGGCCAATGAGCATGGCCGGGCCACCGAGAACGATCAGCTTGCCGCCGACAGAGATTTCTTTCTTCTGGATATGCTCTTCGCGGATGTTGCCCAGGCCGCCGGCCAGCATGATCGGCTTGTGGTAGCCACGCACTTCCTCGCCGCGCGGCGAATCAACCGCCTGCTCGAAGGTACGGAAGTAGCCGGTCAGCGCCGGACGACCGAATTCGTTGTTGAACGCGGCGCCGCCCAGCGGGCCTTCGATCATGATGTCCAGCGGGGCAACGATGCGCTCGGGCTTGCCGTAAGGCTTTTCCCAAGGCTGCTCGAAACCGGGGATATTCAGGTTGGAGACGGTGAAACCGGTCAGGCCAGCCTTGGGCTTGGAACCGATGCCGGTGGCGCCTTCGTCGCGGATTTCGCCGCCGGAGCCGGTGGAGGCGCCGGGGAAGGGCGCGATGGCGGTCGGATGGTTGTGGGTTTCCACCTTCATCAGGATGTGCACCGGCTCGCGGTGCGCCGCGTACTCGCGGCTGTCCGGGTCGGGGAAGAAACGCCCGGCCACGTGGCCAACGATTACCGAGGCGTTGTCCTTGTACGCGGACAGCACGCCTTCGCGATTCATCTCGTAGGTGTTCTTGATCATGCCGAACAGGGACTTTTCCTGGCTTTCGCCATCGATGTCCCAGCTGGCATTGAAGATCTTGTGACGGCAATGTTCTGAGTTCGCCTGGGCAAACATCATCAGTTCGATGTCGTGCGGGTTACGGCCCAGCTCGGTGAAACTCTCCACCAGGTAATCGATTTCATCCTCGGCCAGGGCCAGGCCCAGCTCCAGGTTGGCCTGCGCCAGGGCGGCGCGACCGCCACCGAGCACATCCACAGCAACCAGCGGGCGGGGCTGCGCATGGCTGAACAGTGCGGCGGCATCGTCGAAGCGCTGCAGCACGATCTGCGTCATGCGGTCATGCAGCAGGGCGGTGACCTGGGCGGCATCGGCGTCGCTCAGCGCGCCGGACACGTAGTAGGCGATGCCGCGCTCCAGGCGCTGGATCTTGCCCAGGCCGCAGTTGCGGGCGATGTCGCTGGCCTTGCTCGACCAGGGCGACAGGGTGCCGAAGCGCGGCACGGTAAGAAACAGACGACCGGCGTGTTCCTGCACCGGGACACTCGGACCGTATTTGAGCAGGCGGTCCAGCACGGACTGCTCGTCGCCGGTCAGCTCGCCGGTCACATCGGCGAAGTGGGCAAACTCGGCATACAGGCCGGTAACGGCCGGGACCTTGCGGGTCAGTTGCTCGAGCAGTTTGCCGTGACGGAAGGCGGAAAGGGCGGGAGTGCCGCGCAGGATCAACATCGTCGAAACAGCCTCGGGAGGGGTGCGTGGAAACGGCGCATTCTACCCTATGAACCGGGCCGGAGGCCAAAGTCACCGCCGGGCGTACGCGCCGATTTCCCCGCCGGGGATGGATATGCCGATTCCTGGCAATGCGTATAATGCGCCGATGTTTTTGCGAACTGCGTTTCTGCGTCGCGCCGGCCGTCTGCTGGCAACCAGCGTCTTCCTGTTGCTTGTCGGGTGTGGCGAGGCCAATCAGCCTTCCACGCTGGAACGAGTCAAGGAGGAGGGCGTCTTGCGTGTCGTTACCCGCAACAGCCCTTCCACCTATTTCCAGGACCGCAACGGCGAGACCGGGTTCGAATACGAGCTGCTCAAACGCTTCGCCGATGAGCTGGATGTCGAGCTGAAAGTCGAGGTGGCCAACAGCCTGGCCGACCTGTTCGCCCGCCTGAATGCCATCGACGGCCCGGTGCTGGCGGCGCCGGGGCTGAGTATCAGCAGGGCGCGCGCCGCCGAAGTGCAGCTGTCGCGGCCCTATCTGCAGGTGGTGCCGCAGGTTATCTATCGCCAGGGGACCGAACGTCCCCGCCGCACCCGCGAACTGGCGGGACGGCAGATCCTGGTGCTGCGCGACAGCCGGCACGCCGAACTGCTGGCCGAAATGCAGAGCCTGCTGCCGGCGCTGACGTATGAAGAGTCGGATGCCGTGGAGGTGGCCGACCTGCTGCGCATGGTGGACGAGGGCGAGACCGATCTGACGGTGGTCGATTCCAACGAGCTGGCCATGAATCAGGTGTACCTGAGCCAGATTCGCGTCGGCTTCGACCTCGGCGAGCCGCTGGGCCTGCGCTGGGCAGTGGCCGGCGGCGAAGATCGCAGCCTGCTGGAACTGATCGATCCCTTCCTGGCCAAGGCGGAGGAATCGGGGCTGGTGGAGCGGCTGTACGAACGCTACTACGGCCATCTGGATGTGCTCGGTTTCGTCGGCGCCAACACCTTCGCCAAGCACCTGCAGCAGCGCCTGCCGCGCTACGAGGATTACTTCCACCAGGCCGCCGCCGAATACAGGGTCGACTGGCGCCTGCTGGCGGCCATCGGCTACCAGGAATCCCACTGGCGCCCCAACGCGGTGTCCAAGACCGGTGTGCGCGGGCTGATGATGCTGACCCAGAACACCGCCAAGGCGATGGGCGTGGCCAACCGCCTGGACCCTCGGCAGAGCATCGAGGGTGGCGCCAAGTATTTCGCCAAGGTCTATCACGGCCTGCCAGAGAGCATCGTCGAGCCGGACCGTACCTGGTTCGCGCTGGCTGCCTACAACGTGGGTGGCGGCCATCTGGAGGATGCCCGCCGGCTGACTCAGGCCGAAGGGCTGAACCCGAACAAATGGCTGGATGTGAAGACGATCCTGCCGCGCCTGGCGCAGAAGAAGTGGTACACCAAGACCCGCTACGGCTACGCTCGTGGCGGCGAGCCGGTGCACTACGTGGCCAACGTGCGGCGCTATTACGACATCCTGATCTGGTCGACCCAGCCACAACTGGAAGACACCCAGATCGCCGAGAGCGGCCTGCACATTCCGGGCATCAATCGGGCCGAAGCGGCGGTCGAGCCGCCGCTCTGAGGCCGGAACGAACCGAACTGTGGGAGCGGACTTGTCCGCGAGCTTTCGGGTGCGGTGTGCAGAAGCTCGCGGACAAGTCCGCTCCCACGGGAATTTTCTTCGCTACGGACGAATCTCGATCAGCGTGCCGTCGGCCACCAGCTCCCAGAGTTCCCGCATGTCCGCATTGCTCAGTGCGATGCAGCCGTCAGTCCAGTCCAGACCATGGAAGTACCACTCCGGGTAGTGCTCATCCACGGGCGTGCCGTGCAGCATGATCATGCCGCCGGGCGCGACGCCTTCGCGGCGCGCCCGCGCCGCATCGCGGATGTTGGGATAGGAGATGTGCATGGAGAGGTTGAACTTGTCGCTGGTCTTGCGCCAGTCGATCCAGTAGAAGCCTTCCGGGGTGCGCTTGTCACCTTCGTGCAGCTTGTGGCCGGCGGGCCGTTTGCCCAGCGACACGCGGTAGCTCTTGAAGGTTTCGCCACGGCTGATCAGGTGCAGGCGACGCTCGGACTTGAGCACCAGCACCTTGTCCACCGCCGGACCTTTCAGGAAGTCGGCGGCGCTGGCCTGGGCCAGTGAGGCGCAGCAAAGAAACAGGGTGGCAAGCATCCAGCGCATCGAAAAAAGCCTCCGACCGATCACGAAGGAATACCGGCCACTACAGGAAGGCAGGCGGCCCGGAGCCGCCAACCGTAACGAGGCCGCATTCTAGGCAGCGCCCGAAGGGCGTGAAAGATGCTTCCGACCAAGGAACCCCCTGTGTGGCGAGGAGTCGCACTTGCAGCCCCGAGTTATCGACCCGCGATGACCGGCGAGGTTGCGGCCGGACGGGGTCTTGGGCGGCCGATACCCTTCATGCCATGATGCAGCTCTGAACGAAGGACGAGAACGATCATGCAGGATGAACTGCTGCGGCGAATCCGCGATTACGCGCCGCGGCCCCTCGAGCGCGAAGACCGGCGTTATCCCGAGGCTGCCGTGCTGGTGCCCATCACCCGGCATGAAAAGCCGGAGTTGGTGCTCACCTTGCGATCGAGCAACCTGTCGACCCATGGTGGCGAGGTGGCCTTTCCCGGCGGGCGCTGCGACCCCGGCGATACGAGCCTGGCCGATACCGCGCTGCGCGAGGCCGAGGAAGAAGTGGGCCTGCCGCCCGGGCTGGTCGAGGTGATCGGCCCGCTGAGCCCGCTGGTATCGCTGCACGGCATCAAGGTCACGCCCGTGGTCGGGCTGGTGCCGGATTTCGTCGAGTACCGCTCCAACGAGGCTGAAATCGCCGCGGTGTTCCAGGTGCCGCTGGAATTCTTCCTGCAGTACCCGCCCGAGACCACGCACCGCATCGACTACCGGGGTGTGCCCTGGTACGTGCCCTGCTACCGCTATGACGACTTCAAGATCTGGGGGCTGACCGCGATCATGGTGGTCGAGCTGATCAATTTGCTGTACGACGCGCGCATCGACATGCGGGTGGCGCCGGAGTCTTTCATCACGCTGCGTCGCTAAAAAAACAACAAGGAGAGCATCACCGTGAAATACCGTCTCGCAGAGCACCGCGTCCAGGCAGACCCGAAAAGCTGGGTTGCCCCCAATGCCACGCTGGTCGGCAAGGTCAGGCTGGAGGCGGGTGCCAGCGTCTGGTTCAACTGCGTGCTGCGTGGAGACAACGAGCTGATCCATATCGGCGAGAACAGCAACGTGCAGGATGGCAGCGTGATGCATACCGATATGGGCTACCCGCTGACCCTGGGCCGAGGCGTGACCATCGGCCACAAGGCCATGCTGCATGGCTGCACCGTCGGTGATTACAGCCTGATCGGTATCAACGCAGTGGTGCTCAATGGCGCGAAGATCGGCAAGCACTGCCTGATCGGCGCCAATACGCTGATTTCCGAAGGCAAGGAAATTCCGGATGGATCGCTGGTGATGGGCTCGCCGGGAAAGGTGGTGCGCGAACTCAGCGAACAGCAGAAGAAAATGCTGGAAGCCAGTGCGGCCCACTATGTGCATAACGCCGAACGCTACGCCCGTGACTTGCAGGCCGAGGAAGAATGAAGGTCGAGGAGCGCCCGGTGCGCTCTCCCTGCGTGGATATCTGCGCCCTGGATGAAAACGATATTTGCCTGGGTTGCCAGCGCACCGCTGAGGAAATCGGCCACTGGGGGCGCATGGACAATGCCGAGCGCCGCGAGGTGCTGGCGCGGTGTGCGCAGCGGGCGCGCGAAAGCGCCCAGTTTTAAATGAATTCACGGGCGCCTTGGGCGCCCGTTTCCGTATTTGTAAAGGAAATGCCTGATGCCTCGTATCGGAACCCCGCTCTCGCCCTCCGCCACCCGTGTACTGCTGTGCGGTTCGGGGGAACTGGGCAAGGAAGTCGCCATCGAATTGCAGCGTCTGGGGGTCGAGGTGATCGCCGTGGACCGCTACCCGGATGCGCCGGCCATGCAGGTGGCCCATCGCAGCCACGTGATCAGCATGCTGGACGGCCCCGCCCTGCGTTCGGTGATCGAGCGCGAGCAGCCGCATTACATCGTCCCCGAGATCGAGGCGATTGCCACCGCCACCCTGGTGGAGCTGGAGGCCGAGGGTTACACGGTGATCCCCACCGCGCGCGCCGCGCAGCTGACCATGAATCGCGAGGGCATCCGCCGCCTGGCGGCCGAGGAGCTGGGTCTGCCGACCTCGCCGTATCGCTTTGCCGAGACTTTCGAGGAATACGCGACGGCTATCGAAGCGCTGGGCTATCCCTGCGTGGTCAAGCCGATCATGAGTTCGTCCGGCAAGGGTCAGAGCCTGCTCAACAGCGACGCCGATCGGCGGGCCGCCTGGGATTACGCCCAGGAAGGCGGGCGCGCCGGCAAGGGCCGGGTGATTGTCGAAGGCTTCATCGATTTCGATTACGAAATCACGCTGCTCACCGTACGGCATGCCGGTGGCACTTCGTTCTGCGAGCCGGTCGGGCATCGCCAGGTAAAGGGCGACTATCACGAGTCCTGGCAACCGCAGGTCATGTCCGCACAGGCGCGCGCCGAATCCGAGCGCGTCGCCCTGCAGGTGACCGAGGCGCTGGGCGGGCGCGGGCTGTTTGGCGTGGAGCTGTTCATCAAGGGTGATCAGGTGTGGTTCAGCGAAGTCTCGCCGCGTCCCCATGACACTGGTCTGGTCACGCTGATTTCCCAGGACCTGTCCGAATTCGCCCTGCATGCCCGGGCCATTCTCGGCCTGCCGATTCCGGTGATTCGCCAGCTCGGCCCGTCGGCCTCTGCGGTGCTGCTGGTCGAGGGGGATTCGCGGCAGACCGCCTTTGCCAACCTGGGCGCCGCGCTGGCCGAGCCGGATACCGCGCTGCGCCTGTTCGGCAAGCCGGAAGTTGCGGGACAGCGGCGCATGGGCGTGGCGCTGGCGCGCGATGAATCGATTGAGCAGGCGCGGGCCAAGGCGACGCGCGCGGCCCAGGCGATTCGCGTGGAACTGTAAATCGGATGCGTGGCTTGCTGTGGTGGGCAGTCGCCCTGCCGTTGCTGCCTGCGCTGCTGCCCTTGGCGTTGCATACGCGGCGTACCGCGCTGCGTTTGCCGCCAGCGGCCGGCCAGCCGCACGGCCTGGTCGGCGCCGACCAGTGCGGTGAACCGCTGCGCCTGCTGGTGATGGGTGAGTCTACGGCGGTGGGCGTCGGGGTAGAGCAGTTGGAGGATGGGCTGGCGTGCCTCCTGGCGCAGGGCCTGTCGGAGCGTCTGGCGCGGCCCGTGAGCTGGCGAGTCTGTGGTGAAAACGGTATTCGTCTCGCTGGCGCGCTGCAGCGCCTGCTGCCGCAGGCCGTGGCCGAACCGGCCGATCTCGTGCTGCTGGTGCTAGGGGTGAACGACACCACCGGTCTATCCGGGCGACGCCATTGGCAGCAGGGGCTGGGGCGCTTGATTGATGCTTGTCGGTCCGGCAGCGCCCGGGTGGTGCTGGCCGGCGTACCGCCCATGCGGCATTTCAGCGCCTTGCCCTGGTTGCTGCGCCAACTGCTGGGCTGGCGCGCGGCGCTGCTGGATCGCTGGGCGTGTGAGGCGGCCGAGCGGCATGGCGCGCTGCATTTGCCCATTCGCCTGACCTTCGAGCCTCACTTGCTGGCCGGCGACGGCTATCACCCCTCGCGGGAAGGCTATCGACTGTGGGCAGAGGGTTTGGTCGAACGCCTGACCTGAAGAGCCGGATCGACCTGTGGCGCATGGCACGCCGCC
>DATJDB010000253.1:0-2521 GCA_035497635.1 Pseudomonas sp.
CCACCCCCAGCACGCCGGCCGGCAGCTCCATCAGGCGGTCCGCGTAGTACATCCAGGACACCGAACCGGCGGCCAGAAAGGAGGCGAAGATGGTGTTGATGATCAGCGACAGCTGCGCGGCGGAAACGCCGAGGATCGCTGGGCCCATCAGTTTCATCACCCGCCACACGCCGGTGTCGCGCAGGTTCAGGCGCGGCAACACCAGCATGCCGACCTTCTTCAGGTGCGGCAGTTGATAGAGCAGCTGCGCCAGCCCGCCGGCCAGCACCGCCCAGCCCAGTACCAGGATCGGTGGGTCGAAGTAGGGGGTCAGAAATAGCGCAAACAGAATCATGCAGACGTTCAGCAATGTCGGCACGAAGGCCGGCACGGCGAAACGGTTCCAGGTGTTGAGCACCGCGCCGGCCAGCGAGGAAAGGGAAATCAGCAGAATGTAGGGAAAGGTGATGCGCAGCAGGTCGGTGGTCAGGGCGAAACGCTCGGCCTCATCGGCAAAGCCCGGAGCGGTCAGCCAGACAATCCAGGGCGCGGCCAGCACGCCAATCAGGCTGACCCCGGCCAGGGCCAGCGTCAGCAGGCCGGCCACATAAGCGACGAAGGTCCGCGTGGCTTCCTCGCCCTGCTGGGTCTTGTACTCGGCCAGGATCGGCACGAAGGCCTGCGAAAAGGCGCCCTCGGCAAAAATGCGGCGCAGCAGATTAGGCAGTTTGAAGGCGACGAAGAAGGCGTCGGAGGCCACCCCAGCACCGAACACGCGAGCGATGATGGTGTCGCGTACAAACCCCAGTACTCGCGAAAGCAAGGTGATGGAGCTGACCGCAGCCAGGGATTTCAGTAGGTTCATGACGACCGGTGCAAGTGTCGACCCGAGGGGCCCGAAAAATAAGTGTCGGCCCGTGAGCCCTGAAACAGCGGGCGAGTGTAGCGGCAAACGTCTGCGAGCCGCGAGCGCCGGGCGCGCAGTCGGGTATCAAAAGCTGCTGGAGTTTTCTTGACAAGCCAGATGCGCGTCGGCATCATTCGCGGCCTTATTTACCTGTATCCCCAGTTTTCGAGGAGTTCGACGGTGGCCAACAGCCCTTCCGCCAAGAAACGCGCCCGCCAGGCTGAGAAGCGTCGCAGCCACAATGCCAGCCTGCGTTCGATGGTTCGTACCTATATCAAGAACGTGGTCAAGGCTATCGACGCCAAGGACCTGGACAAGGCCAAGACCGCTTATGTGGCTGCGGTGCCGGTGATCGACCGTATGGCCGACAAGGGCATCATCCACAAGAACAAGGCCGCTCGTCACAAGAGCCGCCTGAATGCTCGCATCAAGGCCCTGGTTGCCTAAGCGAAGCGTTCCACAAGAAACCGGCCCAAGGGCCGGTTTTTTGTTGCCCGGGATTTGACTGCAATGAGGTAGCGGTGGCGTTCGGATCCTGTGGGAGCGAATTCAATCGCGAGCTTCTGGCAGCGGCCTGCACGAATAGCTCGCGGACAAGTCCGCTCCCGCAGAGGCAATAGGCTACCAAGGCCGAATCGGAATGGCCGTTACCGAATTCTGCGGGCTGCCCTCGATGATCCGGTCGCTGTAGACCAGATACACCAGCGTGTTGCGCTTCTGATCATGGAAGCGCACCACCTGCAGGCTCTTGAACACCAGCGAGGTGCGTTCCTTGAACACCTCTTCGCCGTCCTTGAGTTCACCCTTGAGGTGGATTGCACCGGTCTGCAGGCATTCGAGCGAGGCTTCGGAGCGGTCCTCGGCCAGGCCCAGGCCGCCGCTGACTCCGCCGGTCTTGGCGCGTGACAGGTAGCAGGTCACGCCTTCGACCTTAGGGTCGTCGAACGCCTCGACGACCACTTTGTCGTTCGGCCCCAGCCACTTGAACACGGTGGACACCTCGCCGACGGTTTCGGCCAGGGTCAGGGGTGAGAAGAGCAGGGCAGCCAGGGCCAGTGCGCGCATGGATGTTTCCTCAGGCCAGGATCAGGTTGTCGCGGTGGATCAGCTCGGGACCGTCGATGTAGCCGAGCAGCGCTTCGATATCCGGAGTCGGGTGGCCGATGATCTTCTGGGTTTCCGCCGCGCTGTAGTTGACCAGCCCGCGGGCCACTTCCTCGCCTTGCGGGCCGACGCAGACCACCATCTCGCCGCGCCGGAAGTTGCCGGAAGCGGCCTTGACGCCGATCGGCAGCAGGCTTTTGTGGCCTTCGCGCAGAGCGCGCACGGCGCCGGCGTCGAGGCTCAGGCTGCCGCGCATCTGCAGATGGCCGGCCAGCCACTGCTTGCGTGCGGCGTGGCGGCTCTGTTCGGGGCTGAGCAGGGTGCCCAGGCGTTCGCCGGCCTTGAGGCGGTCCAGCACGCCTTCGATGCGTCCGCCGATGATCACCGTGTAGGCGCCGGAGCGCGCTGCCACGCGAGCTGCGCGCAGCTTGGTCTGCATGCCGCCGCGGCCCAGGGCGCCGGCGCTGCCGCCGGCCATGGTGTCGAGTTGCGGATCGTCCGCGCGGGCTTCGTAAATCAGCTTGGCGTCGG
>DATJDB010000254.1:0-11377 GCA_035497635.1 Pseudomonas sp.
CCAGCAGGAACAGCGCCTCGGCATCTCCCGCAGCCGCCGCCTGCTGGGCCTGGGACAGGAACTCGGCGTAACGGCCGGTCTCGAACAGCTGCTCCAGCGTGGCGGCCTGGGCGGTGGCGCCGAGGCACAGGGTCAGCAGCAGGGGGCGAACTAACAGGTTCATAGCGAATTCCATGCAGTGGGCCGGACCGAACTAACTCGATTCGTCCCGGATGCGTCTATTACGGGGCTTGCGGCAGTTTCGCGCGGCTCGCCGACCACCAACGCTTGAGCACCGTCCCGGCCCGTTCCATAGTCCCGCCATGAACGGCGCCGATAACACCGACCCGCTGGCCACCTTCCATCCCGCCGTGCAAGGCTGGTTCCGCCGTGCCTTTGCTGCGCCGACCCCGGCGCAGGTGGCGGCCTGGCCGAGCATTCGCGCCGGGCGTTCCACCCTGGTGGCGGCGCCCACCGGTTCAGGCAAGACCCTCACCGCCTTTCTTGCCGCGCTGGACGCGCTACTGCGCCAGGGCCTGGCCGGAGAGCTGGGCGACGCCACCCAGGTGGTCTACGTCTCGCCGCTCAAGGCGTTGTCCAACGATATTTACCTCAACCTGGAGCTGCCGCTGGCCGGCATCGCCGGGGAACTGCAACGCCTGGGCCTGCCGCCGGTGGCAATTCGCACGGCGGTGCGCACCGGCGACACGCCGCAGGCCGAGCGCGCGGCGCTGCGCAAGCGCGCGCCGCACATCCTGGTGACCACGCCCGAGTCGCTGTACGTGCTGCTCGGTTCCGCGTCCGGGCGGGCGATGCTTGCCGGCACGCGTAGCGTGATCGTTGACGAGATCCACGCGGTGGCGGGCAACAAGCGCGGCAGTCATCTGGCCTTGAGCCTGGAACGCCTGCAGGCGCTGTGCACGCGGCCGCTGGTGCGCATCGGCCTGTCCGCGACGCAGAAGCCGCTGGCGGCGGTGGCGCGCTTTCTCACCGGCGGGCAGGACTGCGCGGTCGTCGATATCGGCCACCGCCGTGCCCTGGATCTGGCGCTGGAGGTGCCGCCGGTGCCACTCGAGGCGGTGATGAGCAACGAGGCCTGGGAACTGGTTTACGACCGGCTCGCCGAACTGGCGCGTGAGCGGCGCACTACGCTGGTGTTCGTCAACACCCGGCGGCTGGCCGAGCGGGTGGCCCGACACCTGTCCGAGCGGTTGGGCGAGACGGCGGTGGCCGCGCACCACGGCAGCCTGGCCAAGGAACAGCGCCTGCAGGCTGAGCGGCGCCTGAAGGCGGGCGAATTGCGCGTGCTGGTGGCCACCGCCTCGCTGGAACTGGGCATCGACATCGGCGATGTGCAGCGGGTCTGCCAGATCGGCTCGCCGCGCTCCGTCGGCGCCTTTCTGCAGCGCATCGGCCGCGCGGGCCACCAGGTCGGCGGCGTGTCGAGCGGGCGCATTTTCCCCACCTCTCGCGACGAGCTGATCGAATGCGCCGCGCTGCTGGATGCCGTGCGGCGTGGTGAACTGGATCAGCTGCACATTCCGCGAGCGCCGCTGGATGTCCTGGTCCAGCAGATCGTTGCCGAGGTGGCCTGTCAGGAATGGCGCGAGGAGGCACTGCTGGCGCTGATCCGCCGCGCCGAGCCCTATGCTGCGCTGGATGAGGCGCACTACCAGGCGCTGCTGCGCATGCTCGCCGAGGGCTACACCCGCCGCCACGGCGCGCACCGCGCCTACCTGCACCGCGACGCCGTGACCGGCACCTTGCGCGGGCGACGCGGCGCGCAACTGACCGCGCTGACCAGCGGCGGCACCATTCCGGAGACCGCCGACTACTCGGTGCTGCTCGAACCCCAGGCGCTGAACATCGGCACGGTCAACGAAGACTTCGCAGTGGAAAGCCTGGCCGGCGATGTGTTCCAGCTCGGTAATCAGTCCTACCGAATCCTGCGCATCGAGCCCGGACGGGTGCGGGTGGAAGACGCCCATGGCCAACCGCCGAACATTCCCTTCTGGCTCGGCGAAGCACCGGGGCGCAGCGATGCGCTGTCCGCTGCCGTGGCGCGTCTGCGCGAGGAGGTGGAGCAGCGGCTGGGTGGGCCAACCTGTGGGGCCGGGTTTATCCCGGCCGAAGGGGGTGGGGGCGACACCCAGGCGCGCGGACGGTCTCCGTCGGCCGGCGTAAAGCCGGCCCCACAGGAAGCCGGCGAACCCGGCCGCCTGGCCCCGGCCGTCGCCTGGCTCACCGACGAACTCGGCCTGCCGCTGGCCGCCGCCGAGCAGATCGTCGATTACCTGGCCCGCGCCCAGGCGGCGCTGGGTGCGTTGCCCACGCAGAACTGTCTGGTGATAGAGCGCTTCTTCGACGAATCCGGCGGCACGCAATTGGTCATCCATTCGCCGTTCGGCAGCCGCATCAACCGCGCCTGGGGGCTGGCGCTGCGCAAGCGCTTCTGCCGCACCTTCAACTTCGAGCTGCAGGCGGCGGCCACCGAGGACACCATCATCCTTTCGCTATCCACCAGCCACAGCTTTCCCCTCGACGAGGTGTGGCGCTACCTGCGTGCGGCCTCCGCCGAGCATGTCCTGATCCAGGCGCTGCTCGACGCGCCGCTGTTCGGCGTGCGCTGGCGCTGGGTGGCCGGGGTCGCCCTGGCCCTGCCGCGCATGAGCGGCGGGCGCAAGGTGGCGCCGCAGATCCAGCGCATGCGCAGCGAGGATTTGCTGGCCACCGTGTTCCCCGATCAGGTGGCCTGCCTGGAAAATATCGTCGGTGAGCGAGAGATTCCCGATCACCCGCTAGTGGCACAGACCCTCGACGATTGCCTGCACGAAGCCATGGACAGCGAGGGCTGGCTGGCACTGCTGCGGCGCATGGAGGCTGGCGAGGTGCGTCTCGTGCAGCGCGATCTGCCGGAGCCGTCACCGCTGGCGGCCGAGGTGCTGACCGCGCGGCCCTACGCTTTTCTCGACGACGCGCCGCTGGAGGAGCGGCGTACCCAGGCGGTGCTGGCGCGGCGCTGGAGCGATCCTCAATCCACCGATGATCTCGGTGCGCTGGATGCCGAGGCGATTCTCGCCGTGGCGGAGGAAGCCTGGCCGCAGGCACGAACGGCGGATGAGCTGCACGAGGCGCTGATGGGTCTGGCCTGCCTGACCGATGCCGAAATCCGCAGCGATCCGCACTGGCCAGAACTGCTTGCCGCGCTGGCCGACGGGGGGCGGGCGACACGCATGGAAATTGCCGACGGCGAGGGGCTGTGGTTGCCGCTGGAACGACTGGCCCAGTTTCGGGTGCTCTATCCAGCCGCCGACTACGCGCCGAAGCTGACGATTCCCGCCGCATTCGCCGAGGCGGGCGACGAGGACGCCGTGCGGGTGGATGTCATACGCGCCCGGCTATCCGGCTGTGGCCCGCTGCCGTTGCCGCGCATCGCCCGCGCCTTGGCCCAGCCGGCCAGCGCGGTGGCGCAGGCACTCGCCGCGCTGGAGCGCGAGGGCTATGTGCTGCGCGGGCGTTTCACGCCGGGCACCCGCGAGGAAGAGTGGTGCGAGCGCCACCTGCTGGCACGCATCCATCGCTACACGGTCAAGCGCCTGCGCCGGGAGATCGAGCCGGTGGAGCGCCGGGATTTCCTGCGCTTCTTGTTCGACTGGCAGCGGCTCAGCCCGGCGACCCGGGGCGAAGGGGCGGACGCCGTGGCGGCGTTGCTCGACCAGCTCGAGGGCTATCAGGCCGCAGCCGGCGCCTGGGAAGGCGAGCTGTTGCCGGCACGCCTGAAACACTATGAAAGCAGCTGGCTGGATGCGCTGTGCCGTTCCGGGCGGGTGGTCTGGGCGCGGCTGGCCGGGCGGCAGACGGCGGGCGCCGGGCCGGTGCGTGGCACACCGATCGTGCTGCTGCCGCGTCGCCGCTTGTCGCTGTGGATGTCCCGCGCCGGCAACGCCGAGGTGCAGCCTTCGCCGCGCGCGCAGCGGGTGCTGGCGGTGCTCGAGCGCCAGGGCGCGCTGTTTTTCGACGAGTTGCTGGATGACGCCCACCTGCTGCGCAGCGAGTTGGAGGATGCGCTGGGTGAGCTGGTCGCCCTGGGGCTGGTGAATGCCGACGGTTTCGCCGGTTTGCGGGCGCTGCTCGCTCCGGCTGGCAAACGCCCGTCCCGCACGGGGCGGCGGGCGCGGGGTGGCCCGTTCAGTGGTGGCATGGCCGATGCGGGGCGTTGGGCCCTGCTGCGGCGGCCGGTTGAGGACGGCGCCGCCGCCGGGGCTGGCGGGCGCCAGCCGTTGGCCGGGATAAACCCGGCCCCACAGAGTACGGCGAAGGAGGCTGTAGGGCCTGCGGAGGCGGGGACTACATCCGGGTCTGGCGGGCGGCAGCCGTTGGCCGGGATAAACCCGGCCCCACAGAGTACGGCGGAGAAGACTGTAGGGCCGGCTTTACGCCGGCCGGCGGAGGCGGGGACTACATCCGGGTCTGGCGGGCGCCAGCCGTTGGCCGGAATAAACCCGGCCCCACAGAGTACGGCGAAGGAGGCTGTAGGGCCGGCTTTACGCCGGCCGGCGGAGGCGGGGACTACATTCGGGTCTGGCGGGCGGCAGCCTTTGGCCGGGATAAACCCGGCCCTACAGGGTGCGCAGGGATCGCCCCTCTCCCTAGACGGGAGAGGGGCCGTGGGAGAGGGTGTGCCTCCGAACGCACCAGACACCTTGGAACACATCGCCCGCGTGCTGCTGCGCCGCTACGGCGTGGTGTTCTGGCGCCTGCTGGAACGCGAGGCCGACTGGCTGCCGCCGTGGCGGGACTTGCTGCGTGTCTACCATCGCCTGGAGGCGCGCGGGGAAATCCGCGGCGGGCGCTTCGTCACCGGCATCAGTGGCGAACAGTTCGCCCTGCCCGAGGCGGTCGGCCTGCTGCGCGAGGTGCGCCGCCGGCCGGCGGCGGGGGAGCTGATCCGGGTCAGCGGCAGCGATCCGCTGAATCTGCTTGGCACCCTGTTGCCGGGCGAGAAGGTGCCGGCGCTGGCCGGCAACCGCCTGCTGTACCGCGACGGCGTACCGGTGGCGACGCGGGTGGCCGGCAGGATCACATTTCACGACGTGCCGGATGAGGGCGAGCAGGAACGCCTGCGTCAGTCGCTGGTGCGCGATGACTGGCTTACTGGGCGCGAACGTGGGCCGGCGGGTTGACCAGTTGGTCGACCACCATCAGCGCGCGGGTGAACGAGGGGTAACCACCCTTGGCTACGTCCAGCTCGGCATAGGCCTGCCGGTAGCGCAGGGCGCGGGCGCGGTCGGCCTGGGGCGCCAGGAAAGGCTCGTTGTAGATCTTGTAGAGCAGCGCCAGTGCGTGGGGATGGCGGCGTTCGGCGGCCCGTTCGAGTAGCGGCAGGATGTGCTCCAGCGTCGCGCGCTGGCGGATCAGCGATACCGCCTGGTACAGCGCCACCTCGCCCCGGGAATCCCGCTCGGCGCTGCGCGCCAACAGGGCATCGGCCAACGCCAGGCTGCTTTGCGGCCCGGAGCTGACCAGCAGTCGCGCCTGCATCAGGTCGTTTTCCTGCAGCAGATGCTGTGCGTGGCTGTCGAGCGGCTCCGGCTCGCAGGGTTTGGCGGCACAGCCGCCCAGCGCCAGGGCGACGCCAAGAAGAATCCATCGAGTCATGTACGGGTCCGTTGTCCGGCAGGGTGTGCACCCTGCTTGGTCATAGCCGAGGAACGGGTTCAGTGTGGACCGGCGCTGGTAATTTGCGAGGCGCAGCACGCGGCGGCCCCATCATCCTCGGCCGGGATAAGCCCGGTCCCACACGTCGAGGCACGGCGTTCGCCCCCCCCTGTGGGGCCGGCTTTATGCCGGCCGACGGAGCGGAAGTCGTGCACGACGGAAATCCATGCACCGTTGGCCGGGGCAGTGGCCCGGCAACAAGAACCTAGAAGCGCTCGTTCGGCTTCAGGTAACGCCACTGGCCCTGCGGCAGCTTGGCCATGCTCACGGTGCCCAGGCGGATGCGCCGCAGGCTGACCAGTTGCAGGCCCACCAGCCGGCACAGCGTGCGGATATCGCCCGGCTGGGGCGCCTTGAGGGCCAGGCGCAGGTGGGTTTCGTTCTGCCAGCTGGCCTTGCACGTCGGCAGTGTACGTTCGCCCTGGCGAATGCCGCGCTTGAGCTTGTCCAGGCCGCCCTCGACCATCGTGCCCTTCACCTCGGCGACAAACTCTTCTTCCAGCGGCTTATGCTTGTTGGTCAGGTGACGGGTCACGCCCCAGCTCTGGGTGAACACCAGCAGGCCGCTGGCGTCGCGCTCCAGCAGGCCGACCGGCTGCTGGCGGACCAGATGCTTGTGCACGGTCCGCAGCTTGGGATCATCCTCGGCCCAGCGATTCTCGCGGGTCAGCAGCGCCAGGGCCTGCTCGACACTGCAGCCGGCCGGCTTGTGCAGCAGCAGGGTGGCCGGCGGCACATCCTCGGCCTCGGCCCCGGGCAGCAACACGATGGGTTGGTCGTCGACCTTGAACTGCGGTTGTTCCACCACCTCGCCGGCAACGGTGACCCAGCCGCCTTCGATATACAGCTCGGCTTCACGGCGCGAGCAGCCGAGCATTTCGACGAGGCGTTTGGACAGGCGGACGGGTTCGGTCATGGTGCTGGACTCTGGAAGGGGCCGCGATTGTATCGCTAAGTCCATGAACAGGCGGGCCTGTTTGACGATAGAATGCCGCACCCACTGCCCGAAGGGCCGTTCGATGTCCGCCAGATCCTGCATTTATCTGATCGACGACGACGAACTCATCCTCGACCTGCATGCCGAGCTGTTAAGCGCATTCGGCCTGAAGGTTCGCCGTTTCTCGTCGTCTCGTACCTTCCTGTCGAGCTATGCCGCGACGGGTGACTGCGAGTGCATCCTTTCCGACCTGCGCATGCCCGAGCTGGGTGGCCTGGAGCTGCAGGCCGAGCTGCTGGCCCGCGGCGTCGAGACGCCGCTGATCTTCATCACCGGCCATGCCGATGTCGCCACCGCCGTGGAAGCGATGCGCCGTGGCGCCTTCGACTATGTGGAGAAGCCGGTGGATGGCCGCCGCCTGCTGGAGCGCGTGCAGGCCGCGCTGGCGCGCTGCGCCGAGCTGCATCAGGCCGGCCAGGCCCGTCGCGAACGCGAACAGCGCCTGGAGCTGCTGACCGCCCAGGAGCGGCGGATCGCCGAATGGGTGGTGCAGGGCAAGTCCAGTCGGGAGATCTCCGAACTGGCGTCGATCAGTGTGCGCACGGTGGAAAATCACCGGGCCAGGATCATGGACAAGTTGCAGGCACGCTCGGTGGTGGAGATGGTTCGCGCGTTGCTGTAGAGCCTGCGCCGCCGTCCCGACAGGGAACTGTCGGCGCATTTGCGGGTCGCTTTTCATGAGCGAAGGCTCCACCTGTATTCTCATGAAGAGGCGAATCCCATGAAAAGAATTCTGACCGTCTCCACGCTGGCAGCCGCCATTCTGCCGTTGGCCGTACTGGCCGCACCGACAGCTGGAACCCAGGAGATCACCCTCAGTGGCGCGGGGAACAGCGACAAGGATTTCGACACCACTCTGCTGAACGTTCAGGGCAGCTGGGGGCAATACCTGGACCAAAACTCTCTGTGGGGGATTCGCCAGTCCATCGGCATCTTTGATACCGAAGGTGAAGAAACCCAGTTCCAGGGTTCCACCCGGATTTTCTATGACTACCACTTCGGTACCGGCAACACCCGGCCGTTCATTGGCGCCAACATCGGCGGTGTCTATGGCGACGGAGTGGAAGAGACCTTCAGCGCCGGTCCGGAAATCGGCCTCAAGCACTGGGTGAATGACAGCACCTTCATCACCGGAATGGTCGAGTACCAGTTCCTGTTCGAAAGCGGTGATGAGCTCGAGGACAATTACGACGATGGCAGGCTGCTGTACAGCCTGGGTGTGGGCTACAACTTCTGACCCTGCCGTACCCTCTCCCCTTGCGGGAGAGGGTCGGAAAAGAGACTCAGGGGTGGCGGAGTCCGTAGTGTTCGTCCAGCGTGCCCGGTGAGCCGGCCGGCTTGGGTGCATAGTCCTTGGGCGCCTGGGAGGCGGCCAGATCCGATTCCGGTGCCTGCAGTCGCTCGCGCTTCTGCTGGTCGCTGTGCAGGGCTGACAGCAGCCGCTGGCGGGTCACTTCATCCAGCGCCAGGCGATCAATGCCTTCGCTGAGATGTTCCTGCACATCCTGGTAGCTCTGGGTGAGCTTGCGTACCAGCGCGGCGGTGGTGTTGAAGTGGGTCACCACTTCACTCTGGTAGGTTTCGAATCGCTCCTGCAGTTCATCGAGCTGACTCTGGGTGCGGCTCGGCGCGGCACCGGTTGCCGTGCGGGAAATCATAAAACCGATGAAAACCCCGACGAGCAGGGTGATGGCCGGAACCAACCAGACCATGAGCGACTGTTCCACGAGATCTTCCTCTATCTACGGGTTTGTTTTACGTTAGCGGCCCCAGTCTGCCCCCGAACGCCGCTCCGTACAATGCTACGAAACGCCGGGAAATACTGGTGGCGCGGCCGTCCGTCGGCGGGCGCGTCCTGTGCCGGTGGTGCCTGCACCGCCGGACCTGAACCAAGACGAGTCGACCCCAAATCGGGTCACGGAGTTCCTGCCTTGCTCACCCGCGAAACCCCTCTGCAGCTCGACGGCCCCAGCGGCGCGCTCGAAGCACTCTATCTGCCGGTGCCCGACGCTCGTGGCCTGGCGCTGATCTGTCACCCCAACCCGGCCAAGGGCGGCACCATGCTCAACAAGGTGGTCTCCACCCTGCAACGCACTGCCCGCGATGCCGGCTATGCCACCCTGCGTTTCAACTACCGGGGTGCGGGTGCCAGCGCCGGCAGCCACGACATGCACATGGGCGAGGTGGACGATGCCGAGGCCGCGTGCGACTGGCTGCGCGCGCAGCATCCCGAGCTGCCGCTGAGCCTGCTGGGCTTTTCCTTCGGCGGTTTCGTCGCCGCCGCGCTGGCGGGTCGTCTGGAAGCGCGCGGGCAGCAGCTGGAGCACATTTTCATGGTCGCTCCGGCGGTGATGCGTCTGGATGAGAGCGTGCCGCTGCCGCAATCCGGCAGCCTGACGCTGATCCAGCCCGAGGACGACGAAGTGGTGCCGCCCGAGGCGGTGTATGCCTGGTCCCAGGCCCTGCAGCGCCCCCATGAGCTGCTGAAAGTGGCAGAATGCGGCCACTTCTTCCATGGCAGGCTGACCGATCTCAAAGAGCGGGTCAGCGCCCGTCTCTGAGCCGGCTGCCACACGTTCGACGGATTTGACACATGACCACGCGCATCCTTACCGGCATCACCACCACCGGCACTCCGCACCTGGGCAACTACGCCGGCGCCATCCGCCCGGCGATCGTCGCCAGCCGCGCCGCCGACGTGGATTCCTTCTATTTCCTGGCCGACTACCACGCGCTGATCAAGTGCGACGACCCGATGCGCATCCAGCGCTCGCGCCTGGAAATCGCCGCCACCTGGCTGGCCGGCGGCCTGGACACCGACCGGGCGACGTTTTATCGCCAGTCGGACATTCCGGAAATTCCCGAACTGACCTGGCTGCTCACCTGCGTGGCGGGCAAGGGCCTGCTCAACCGCGCGCATGCCTACAAGGCCTCGGTGGACCGCAACGTCGAGGTCGGCGAAGACCCGGACGCCGGCGTGACCATGGGCCTGTTCAGCTATCCGGTGCTGATGGCTGCCGACATCCTGATGTTCAACGCCCACAAGGTGCCGGTCGGCCGTGACCAGATCCAGCACGTGGAAATGGCCCGCGACATCGGCCAGCGCTTCAATCACCTGTTTGGCAACGGCAAGGAGCTGTTCACCCTGCCCGAGGCTGCGATCGAGGAAGATGTGGCCACCTTGCCGGGCCTGGACGGGCGCAAGATGTCCAAGAGCTACGACAACACCATTCCGCTGTTCGGCAGCGCCAAGCAGCTCAAGGACACCATCGCCCGCATCGTCACCGACTCGAAACTGCCGGGCGAAGCCAAGGACCCGGACAATTCGCACCTGTTCACCCTCTACCAGGCCTTTGCCAATGCCGAGCAACTGGCCGCCTTCCGCGCCGATCTGCTGGCCGGGCTGGGCTGGGGCGACGCCAAGCAGCGTCTGTTTGAGCTGCTCGACAACGAGCTGGGCGAAGCGCGCGAACGCTACTATGCGCTAATCGCCAAACCGGCCGATCTGGAGGACATTCTCCTGGCTGGCGCCGCCAAGGCCCGCAAGATCGCCACGCCGTTCCTCGGCGAACTGCGCGAGGCGGTGGGCCTGCGTTCCTTCCGCGAGCAGGTGCAGGTCGCCGGCACGAGCAAGAAGAAAGCCGCCAAGGCTGCGCGTTTCGTCAGCTTCCGTGAACCGGACGGCAGCTTCCGCTTCCGTTTCCTGGCCGCCGACGGCGAGGAGCTGCTGCTGTCGCGGCCGCTCAGCGACCCGAAGAAGACCGGCCAGATCAGCCAGCGACTGATCGCCCAGGGGCCGGATGCGCTGGAGCTGCGCGAGGACGAGGGCGCCCAGTTCACCCTGTGGCTGGACGACGAGTGCATCGCCGACAGTCCGAGCTTCGCCGACGCCGATGCCCTCGACGCCGCCATGCTCAAGGTGCGCGACGCCATCGCCGGGCTGGCTGCCGAAGGCTGACTTCGTTGTTGGTTCGGCGCCGAGCCGCTGGGGGTGGGAGCGGACTTGTCCGCGAGCTTTGGGTATGGCCTGGAAAAGAGCTCGCGAATGAATTCGCTCCTACGGGCACGCGCCGGTCGCCACTTTTCATGACCTGAGGAAAGAGCTGTCTTGAACGATTTGAGCAAATTGCCAAGCATCGAGGGCGCCGTTAAAGTGTCGGCCCCCTCCACCAACCGCACTGCTGACATGACTCCACTCCAGCGCTACCAGGCCGATCTGCAACGCCCCGACTTTTTCCATGACGCCGCCCAGGAAAACGCCGTGCGTCACCTGCAGCGCCTATATGACGACCTGGTCGCCGCGCAGCAGGGCTCGTCTGGTCTGCTGGGCAAACTGTTCGGCAAGAAGTCGCAGGATCCGATCAAGGGCATCTATTTCTGGGGTGGCGTGGGTCGCGGCAAGACCTACCTGGTGGACACCTTCTTCGACGCGCTGCCCTTCGAGCAGAAGATGCGCACCCACTTCCATCGCTTCATGAAGCGCGTGCATGAAGAGCTGCGCACCCTGAAGGGCGAGAAGAACCCGTTGCCGATCATCGCCAAGCGTTTCGCTGGCGAGGCCCGGGTGATCTGCTTCGACGAATTCTTCGTCTCCGACATTACCGACGCGATGATTCTCGCCACGTTGCTGGAAGAGCTGTTCAAGAACGGCGTGTCGCTGGTGGCCACCTCGAACATCGTGCC
>DATJDB010000255.1:0-3815 GCA_035497635.1 Pseudomonas sp.
CCCCATCCCCCTGTAAGCGGAGCAGCGCGGGGACGACGCGGAAAAGCTTGCGACAAGGGTATAGTTTCCACTCGGGAGTCAATTGGCTAAGCTCTGGCGCGGAAACACTCATCCAACGCAACGGAGTCCAGCATGGGTTACCAAAAGATCCAGGTCCCCGCGAACGGTGACAAAATCACCGTCAACGCCGACATGACCCTCAATGTGCCGAACAACCCCATCATTCCCTTTATCGAGGGTGACGGCATTGGCGTCGATATCAGCCCGGTAATGATCAAGGTCGTCGATGCTGCCGTGCAAAAAGCCTACGGCGGCGAACGCAAGATTGCGTGGATGGAAGTCTATGCGGGCGAGAAGGCCACCCAGGTCTACGACCAGGACACCTGGCTGCCCAAGGAAACCATGGAAGCCGTGCGCGACTACGTGGTGTCCATTAAGGGTCCGCTGACCACCCCGGTCGGTGGCGGCATTCGTTCGCTGAACGTGGCGCTGCGTCAGGAGCTGGATCTGTACGTCTGCCAGCGCCCGGTTCGCTGGTTTGAAGGCGTGCCCAGCCCGGTGAAAAAGCCTGGCGATGTGGACATGGTGATCTTCCGCGAGAACTCCGAAGACATCTATGCCGGCGTCGAGTGGAAAGCCGGCAGCCCCGAAGCCGACAAGGTCATCAAGTTCCTCACCGAGGAAATGGGTGTCAAGAAGATCCGCTTCACCGAAAACTGCGGCATCGGCATCAAGCCGGTTTCGCTGGAAGGCACCAAGCGCCTGGTGCGCAAGGCCCTGCAATACGTCGTGGACAATGATCGCAGCTCCCTGACCATCGTTCACAAGGGCAACATCATGAAGTTCACCGAAGGTGCCTTCAAGGAGTGGGGCTACGAGGTGGCGCGTGACGAGTTCGGCGCCGAGCTGCTGGATGGCGGCCCCTGGATGCAGTTCAAGAACCCCAACACCGGCAAGACCGTCGTGGTCAAGGACGCCATCGCTGACGCCATGCTGCAGCAGATTCTGCTGCGTCCGGCCGAGTACGATGTCATCGCCACTCTTAACCTGAATGGCGATTACCTTTCCGACGCTCTGGCGGCGGAAGTGGGTGGCATCGGTATTGCTCCGGGTGCCAACCTCTCCGACAACATTGCCATGTTCGAGGCGACCCATGGCACCGCGCCGAAGTATGCCGGCCAGGACAAGGTCAACCCGGGCTCCATTATCCTCTCGGCCGAGATGATGCTGCGTCACATGGGCTGGACCGAAGCGGCCGATCTGATCATCAAGGGCACCAACGGTGCCATTGGCGCGAAGACGGTTACCTATGACTTCGAGCGTCTGATGGACGGCGCCACCCTGTTGTCCTGCTCCGCCTTCGGCGATGCCATGATCAAGCACATGTAATCGTGCGCTGACAGGCAAAAGAAAGCCGACCTGAATGGGTCGGCTTTTTATTTGGGTGTAACTCTGTCCTTTTCCCCGTGACGTCAGGCGTCCTGTGTCTGCGGTGACTTGATAACGGGAGAGGCTGCGTCGATGGAGGTGATTGAACGTATGTTTACCGCGTGCAGGCCCTTGGGACCCTGCAGGATATCAAAGTGGACCGGCTGGCCGGCCTTGAGTGTCTTGTATCCGTCCATCTGGATTGCTGAGTAGTGGGCGAACAGATCCTCATCTCGGCCATCAGCAACGATGAACCCGTAGCCCTTGGCGTTGTTGAACCACTTGACCTTACCGCTGAGCATGCTGATTTTCCCTCTGCAAAGGACTCCATCACTGGAGTATCATCGACTTCAATTCCATGTGAAGGCGAAACGGCCGTGGCATGGAACCACCGGTTACCCGAAGGGGTACACTCTTTGTTTGTATCACTGATTTTCCGAGAGTCAAGAAAGTGAGCGGGCGGCTGAGACACCGGTCAAACCCATCACCAACCAGCTTTTCGATCCCCTATTCAGGCATGCAAGCAGATCAGCAGATTCGACTAACATTCAATCAGGATCGTCCCGATTGGCAGGAAGATGACGACTCCGGTCTGCTCGTCGGAGAGGCCAGGCCGATCCTGCAGACGCCGCCCCTGTACAAGGTCGTCATGTACAACGACGACTACACCCCGATGGATTTCGTGGTGGAAGTGCTGGAGCGCTTCTTCGGGCTGAATCTGGAACAGGCGACAAGAATCATGCTGGCCGTGCATACCGAGGGCCGGGCTGTGTGCGGATTGTTCACTCGCGATATCGCCGAGACGAAGGCCGAGCAAGTCAACGAGTACGCCCGTACATGCCAGCATCCGCTACTCTGTGAGATTGAGAAGGACGGCTGAATCTGGCCGCGTGGGGAGGTAAGCCATGTTGAACCGAGAGCTCGAAGTCACCCTCAATCTGGCGTTCAAGGAGGCCCGGGCCAAGCGTCATGAATTCATGACCGTTGAGCATCTGCTGCTTGCCTTGCTGGACAACGAGGCGGCGGCCAGTGTGCTGCGTGCCTGTGGGGCGGACCTGGACAAATTGCGTCACGACCTCAAGGAGTTCATCGACTCAACCACCCCGCTGATTCCGCCCCACGATGAGGAGCGGGAAACCCAGCCGACACTCGGCTTCCAGCGTGTCCTGCAGCGGGCCGTTTTCCATGTGCAGAGTTCCGGCAAGCGAGAAGTCACCGGGGCCAACGTGCTGGTCGCGATCTTCAGCGAGCAGGAAAGTCAGGCGGTATTCCTCCTTAAGCAGCAGACCGTGGCGCGCATCGATGTGGTCAACTACATCGCCCATGGCATTTCCCGCGTGCCTGGCCATGCCGACCACGCGGAAAACGAGGACATGCAGGACGAGGAGGGCGGCGAATCCACCAATGCCGGTCACCCGCTGGATGCCTACGCCACCAACCTCAACGAGCTGGCGCGCCAGGGGCGCATCGATCCGCTCGTGGGTCGCGAGCCCGAGGTGGAGCGGGTCGCACAGATCCTGGCGCGGCGCCGCAAGAACAATCCCCTGCTGGTGGGCGAGGCGGGCGTCGGCAAGACGGCGATTGCCGAAGGGCTGGCCAAGCGCATCGTCGATCACCAGGTACCCGATCTGCTCGCGGAAAGCGTCGTCTATTCACTGGATCTGGGCGCATTACTGGCCGGCACCAAATACAGGGGCGATTTCGAAAAGCGCTTCAAGGCGCTGCTCAACGAGCTGCGCAAGCGGCCGCACGCGATTCTGTTCATCGACGAGATCCACACCATCATCGGCGCTGGCGCGGCCTCGGGCGGAGTGATGGACGCGTCCAATTTGCTCAAGCCGCTGCTGTCCTCCGGCGAGATCCGCTGCATTGGCTCGACCACCTTCCAGGAATTTCGCGGCATCTTCGAAAAGGATCGTGCGCTGGCGCGGCGCTTCCAGAAGGTGGATGTCAGCGAGCCTTCGGTCGAAGACACCATCGGCATTCTGCGCGGACTCAAAGGCCGCTTCGAAAGCCATCACGAGATCGAGTACACCGACGAAGCGCTGCGCGCCGCCGCCGAGCTGGCTGCCCGCTACATCAATGATCGGCACATGCCGGACAAGGCCATCGACGTGATCGACGAAGCGGGCGCCTATCAGCGTCTGCTGCCGGTCGAGCGGCGGATGAAATGTGTCGACGTCGCGCAGGTCGAAGACATCGTCGCCAAGATTGCGCGCATTCCGCCCAAGCATGTCTCCAGCTCCGACAAGGAACTGCTGCGTAACCTAGAGCGCGATCTCAAGCTCACGGTGTTTGGCCAAGATGAAGCCATTGACTCGCTGGCCACCGCCATCAAGCTGTCGCGGGCCGGGCTCAAGGCGCCGGACAAACCGGTCGGCTCGTTC
>DATJDB010000256.1:0-5313 GCA_035497635.1 Pseudomonas sp.
AAGAGAATTTGAAAAGTGCTTTTTTGGGGCATCTTGCGGAATCTCGTAACCCTATAACCGGTGCTTTTAATCACACCTGTGGCGATCTGAACGAGAACACTCGGGAATCCCGCGTCGACCTGGAAATCCAGGACACCCTGAGCCTGACCGACACCCTGCGACTGGTGGGCGTACTCAGCTATCGCCACGACGAGGCCAGCTCCGAAGCCTTCTTCAGCGGCTCGCGGCACAAGGACCTCGGTCGCCTGTATGGGCAGGTGGAGTGGTATCCGCACTCGCAATGGCTGCTGCAGGCCGGTGCGATGTACGAATACGACAGCATGCTGGCGGACGACTCGCTGACCCCGCGCCTGGCCATCAATTACCTGCCGACCCCCGCCCACGGTTTCCGGGCCGTCTACACCCAGGCGGTGCGCACCCCGGACATGCTGGAGCTCAGCGCCGACTGGCAGGTCTACGTACGCAACCTGCAACCCGCCGCGTTCGGCCAGCGTGAGGCCTATTTCTTCCTCAGTAATCGCGTCGATGGAAATCTCCAGCAAGAACGCATGGAGTCCAGGGAGCTGGGGTACAACGGTCACTTCCTGGAACTGGGGCTGCACGTAGACATACGGCTGTTCAAGGAGCGAGTCAGCGACCTGATCACCTACTGGGCGAAGATCGAAGACCTGAATCTGAACAATGAAAACACCATGGAATTTCGTGGCTGGGAAACGGAGGCTAACTGGCGCCCAGGCCCCAATGACCGCCTGCGATTGACCTATGCCCGGGTGGACTCCGAGGCCAGCAACGAATGGGACCTCAGGCACGCGCCTCGCCACAGCGGCTCGTTCAGCTGGCTGCACGACTGGGGAAATCGCTTGAGCAGCAGCGCGACCTACCTCAAGACGGACTCGCTCAGCCAGGAGATGTTCGAGCGGCTCGACCTGCATGTCAGCAAACGCTGGCCGTTTGGCGAAACGGCATTTCTTCTCGGCGGCACCTGGCAGCAGCGACTGGATACCAACGGGCTCGGCGCCAAAACCAACCGGTACGACCAACGCCACGTCTACTGGCTGACCGCAGGAGTAGAACTCTGACTCCATGACCACTCTTTCACGGATGAAGGTACTGCGAGCACTGGGCCTCGCCCTGCTCCTACTGGCCGGAGCGCCAACCGTACAGGCCCTGGATATTCTGGTGGCGGCGCGGGAAAACAGCCCGGCCCTGCAGCGTTTTCTGGTCGGCCTGCAGGCCGCTCGACCGGCTGATCGCGTGCGCCTCTCGACCGCCGATCAACTGCCGGCGGAGGCCGCCACCTTGCCGCCGGATCTGCGCCTGATCCTCATCGGCCCGCAGTTGCTGGACTGGCGCCAGCGCTCCGTGGACGGTCCGCCAACGCTGGTGATGCAGGTCAACCGGGTCGAGGCGCGACAGATCCTCGGGCGCCGACAGCCACTGGGCATCACCCTGCTGTGGAGCGACCCGCCCCCGGCCCGCCAGCTCAACCTGATCCGACTGCTGCTGCCCCAGGCCCGCCACATCGGCGTGCTGTACAGCAACGACAGCGCTTTTCTGGTTCAGGAACTGCGCCAGGCGATCCCCGACAGCGACCTGCAGATCAACGCGCATTTCTGGCCGAACACCCGGGATCCGCGCGTACTGAGCCGTCTGCTGGACCAGAGTGATGTGCTGCTGGGGCTGGACGATTCCCAGCTGTACAACCCGCACACCATCAAGACTCTGTTGCTCAGCAGTTACGGCCGGCGCCAGGCACTGATCGGGCCGACCGCCGCCTTCGTGCATGCCGGCAGCCTGGTCAGCAGCTACAGCGACCAGCAGGACTGGCTCGCCACTCTCGGTGCGCTACTCGACGGCGACCCCGCCGACTGGCCACACGAACACTACCCGACCCACTTCAAGGTCATGGGCAACACCCGGGTAGCCCTGTCGCTCGGTATTCCGATGCCCGACCCGCATCAGTTGGAACAAGGGCTGCAGCGCCTGGAGATCACTCCATGAAATCCCTCACCCGAGCCTTCCGCGCCTGGCACAGCCGCAACATCCATACCCACACGCTGATGGTCAGCCTGCTACCGGCACTGGCCCTCGGCCTGCTGCTGATCGCCTACTTCACCCACACGCGATTGCAGGATCTGCGCGCCGAGCGTGACCAGGTGGGTCAGTTGATTGCGGACCAACTGGCCCCAGCCACCGAGTTCGGCGTGATCACCGGCAACTCGCTGGTGCTGGAGAGTCTGTTGCAGGGCAGCATGGATACGCCCTATCTGCGCGCCGTGGAGGTTTACGACCACAACGACCGCCTGTTGGCGGTGGCGGGCCAGCCGGCTGCGCCCAGCGAGGCGAACATTGCTCTTTATGTGGCCTCGATCCGCCGGCAGCCGATCCCGCTGAGCGACCCGTTCCTGCCGCGTGGACGCGAGCCAGTCGCCCCCAAAGAAGAGCGACTGGGCTGGGTGCGCGTCAGCATGACCGACAACCCGTTCAGTGAGCGCCAGCGCCAGATCCTGATGAGCGCCGGCCTGTTGCTGGCCTTCGCGCTGACCTTCACCCTGCTGCTGGCGCAGCGCCTGGCCCGTGGCCTGTCGCGACCGATCGGCGACATGGACCGGGCGGTACTCTCCATCGGCCGTGGCCAACAGGTCGCGCTGCTGCCCGAGCCACGCATCCGCGAGCTGGGCGATCTGGCTCGCCACATCAACCAGGTGGCGGTGGCGCTGGCCAACGCCAACCGCGAACAGCAGATCAGCATTCGCCAGTTGACCCTGGCCCGTGAAGAAGCCGAAGCGGCCAACCGCGCCAAATCGGACTTCCTGGCCATGATGAGCCATGAACTGCGCACCCCCATGAACGGCGTGCTGGGCATGCTGCAGTTGCTGGAAACCACCCCCCTCGATCCCGAGCAGACCGAATACACGGCGCTGGCCAACGAATCCACTGAACACCTGCTGAAGGTGATCAACGACATCCTCGATTTCTCGCGTATCGAACGCGGCACGCTGGACTTCGAACACATCCCGTTCAATCTCGCCGAACTGCTGCAGAACACCCTGCAGGCCTTTCAGCCGGGCGCCCAGCAACGCGGCCTGAGCCTGGAGGCCGACACTCAGCCGGGCCTGGAGCATTACGAGGTGCGCGGCGACCCGACTCGCCTGCGGCAGATCCTGGTCAACCTGCTGGGCAATGCGCTGAAGTTCACCGAGCGCGGCAGCGTGCGCCTGGAAGTGCGCTGGCAACAGCTGGACGAATCGCGCCTACGGCTCAGCTGCGCCGTGCGTGATTCGGGTATCGGCATCGAGGCCGAGCGGCTGGCGCGCATGTTCGACCCGTTTCAGCAGGCCGACAGCTCGATCTCCCGTCGCTATGGCGGCACCGGTCTGGGCCTGTCCATCGCTCGCACCCTCGCCGAGGGCATGGGCGGCCAGCTGTTTGCGCGCAGCCAGCCCGGCAACGGCTCCACCTTTACCCTGGAGCTGACCCTCGAGTGCACGCTGCAAGGCGCGAACCCGCCAGACCGAGAATCGCAGGATGCGGTACTCGGCGGCGGCCAGCACATTCTCATCGTCGAGGACAACACGGTGAACCAGGCCGTCACCCAGGCCATGCTGCGCAGCCTGGGCTATCGCATCAGCCAGGCCTACACCGGCTGTGAAGCCCTGCGCATGGCCGCGGCCGAGCATTTCGACGCCCTGCTCATGGATTGCCAGCTTCCCGAACTCGATGGTCTCAGCGCCACCCGCGAGCTGCGCAAGCTGCCGGGTTACACCGAAGTTCCGGTCATCGCGCTGACCGCCAATGCCCTGCCCGGCGACCGCGAAGCCTGTCTGGCGGCAGGCATGAACGACTATCTGGCCAAGCCTTTCAAGCGCGCCGATCTGCAGCGCCTGCTGCTACGCTGGCTGACCGAACGCAAGGAGGCGCCCGACCGCGAGTGCTAAAGTCTTTGCACTTCATCTCGGCACTTGGCGAACAACTGTATACCGTCGCTGTGACTTTCTTGTCAGGGCGGCTGTCTCTTAGGCTGATTTGCATAGCCACGCGCGTGCAGACGAACGATTTACCCCAGAGCCAATAACTGGGACTTTTGAGGAACTCGCATGACACAACAGAACGCCTTCACCCGGGAAGACTTGCTGCGCTGCAGCCGCGGCGAGATGTTCGGCCCAGGTAATGCGCAACTTCCTGCGCCGAACATGCTGATGATCGACCGGATTACCCATATCTCCGATGTCGGCGGCAAGTACGGCAAGGGCGAGATCGTCGCCGAGCTCGATATTCATCCTGATCTGTGGTTCTTCGGCTGCCATTTCGAAGGCGACCCGGTCATGCCCGGCTGCCTTGGCCTGGATGCCATGTGGCAGCTGGTCGGCTTCTTCCTCGGCTGGCAGGGCAACCTCGGCCGTGGCCGCGCCCTGGGCTCCGGCGAAGTGAAATTCTTCGGCCAGGTGCTGCCCACCGCGAAGAAAGTCACTTACAACCTGCACATCAAGCGCACCATCAACCGCTCGCTGACCCTGGCTATTGCCGATGGCAGCGTCAGCGTCGATGGCCGCGAAATCTACAGTGCCGAAGGTCTACGTGTCGGCCTGTTCACTTCCACTGACAATTTCTAAGGGTCATCCGTATGCGTCGCGTCGTGATTACCGGCTTGGGCATCGTTTCCTGCCTGGGCACCGATAAAGAAACCGTCTCCGCCAACCTGCGCGCCAGCCGCCCGGGCATCCGTTTCAATCCGTCCTATGCCGAAATGGGCCTGCGCAGCCAGGTCTCCGGCTCGGTGGATCTGAACCTGGAAGAACTGATTGATCGCAAGGTCTACCGGTTCATGGGCGACGCTGCGGCCTTTGCCTACCTGTCCATGCAACAGGCCATCGCAGATGCCGGTCTGGGCGAAGATCAGGTCTCCAACCCGCGCACCGGCCTGATCGCCGGTTCCGGTGGCGCTTCCACCTTCAATCAGATGGAAGCCATGGACATCCTGCGCGAGAAGGGCGTCAAGCGCGTCGGTCCGTACCGCGTGCCGCGCACCATGGGCAGCACCGTATCCGCGTGCCTGGCCACCCCCTTCAAGATCAAGGGTGTCAACTACTCGATCTCCTCGGCCTGCGCCACCAGCGCGCATTGCATCGGCAATGCCGTCGAGCAGATCCAGCTGGGCAAGCAGGACATCGTCTTCGCCGGCGGCGGTGAAGAAGAACACTGGAGCCAGAGCTTCCTGTTCGATGCCATGGGCGCCCTGTCCACCCAGTACAACGAAACCCCCGAGAAGGCTTCCCGCGCCTACGACGCCAAGCGTGACGGCTTCGTGATCGC
>DATJDB010000257.1:0-3747 GCA_035497635.1 Pseudomonas sp.
GTAGATGTTCTTCAGGTGCCACTTGGTGGTGGACAGGGCAATGCCGGTGCGGGTACTGATCTGGGTGTTGGATAGCCCCTGCAGCAGGCAGTCGAGAATCTCCACTTCCTTGCCGGTCAGCAGGCTGGCCAGCCGCGCGCGTGGCGCGATGGAACGCGGCACCAGGAACTCCCCGAACAGCTGGCGATAGCGGCCGGGCACATCCAGTCCCGTCGCGTCGAGCAAGCCGAACACTCCCCCGAAGCCGGGGGCCTCGTCGAACACCGAGCGGTTGATGGTCACCAGACCATGCTCCTCGACCAGACAAACCAGAGCGTTCACCTGTTCGGCGTCGTCCTGCTGACGCGCCAGCAGAGTCAGCAGGTTGGCCTCGATGATCAGTTGCCGCGCCCTCAATTCGCCACGCCGCAGCGCTTCGCGCAGCACGCGCAACACCCGCTCGGCGCGCCCGAACTGGCCACGCGCCTGCAACCAGTACGTCACGGCGAGCCCTCGACGCTCCCAGCACTCGTCATGCTCGCGCACCCGTTCCCAGCTGCCGTCGGCCAGCGCCGCATCCAGCCGGTAGCGCCGCACCAGGCTTTCCAGCAGCGCCGTGCGACCGGACAGCCAGGCCTGGCGTACCTGTTCCTGGATCATCTGACTGGAGAAGCGCGTGAACTGCCCCAACTGCAGCATGCCGCTCAGCTGTTCCAGTAGACGACTGGCTCGCTCGTGGGCCTGGCGGCGGAACAGCAGCCGCGACAGGGTCAGGTACACCGTGGCGATCGCCTCGGTGGCCGACGACGCACTGACCCGCGTCAGCAACTGCTCGCACAGTGGCTCGGCGGCCTCCAGGCGATTCTGCTCGTAGAGCGCCACCACCATGGCCGTGCCCCGGTTGACCCAGGCCGGCTGGCGCGGATCGGTGCGCTGGAAGTCCGCGCTGACCTCCCGGCGCACCAGGGCCACGCGCCCGGCCTGGCGGTGACACAGCGCAATGACCAGATCGGCATAGCTTTCCAGGAACGCCAGTCCGGCCTGCGCCAGCAGCTCCTTGCCCTGCGTGGCACAGCACAGCGCGCGCGCCAGCCGTCCGCCCAGCAGGTGATGGTAGGCGCCGATGACCAGCGCCCGGGCGCGCAGGGCCAGCGGCTGCCCGGCGTCGGTCAGCTCCTCCCAGCCCGGTTCAGGCACGAAGTGGCAGTCCTGCTGGAACAATTGCAGGAAGAACGCCAGGCCGCGCAGGTGTGCCGGATCGGCGCACAGCGCACCAGCCTGGACCAGGTGATGGCTGGCCTGGTGAAAACGCCGCGACAGCGTCAGCGCCTCGACCAGACACAGCTGCAGCCAGGGGTAGTCGCGCAACCGCTCTTCGGGCAGACGACCCAGCCAGTGGATGATGGCGGCGAATTCGCCATTGGCGAGCCAGGCCTGGCAACTGCTGTCGAGCGCTGCCTGGAACAGCGCGTCATCGCCACTTTGCGCGGCGTGGCTCACGGCCCGCTGGTACTCGCCTCGGCGCAGGAAATGGGCGGCGGCGCGGCTATGCAGGTCGCCGACCTGTTCGGGCTGCTCGATGGCCAGGCGGCTGGCGAGAAAATCGCGCAGCAGGGCGTGATGGCGGTACCAGCCCGGCTCCTGCAGCGGCAGCAAGAACAGCTGTCGCTGCGCCAGCCGCTCAAGCTGGCGGGCCGCGCCATTGCAACCCAGCACCGCATCGCAGGCCGGACCATCGAACTGCTCGAACACTGCCGAGGTGATCAGCAACTGCCGGCAATGCTCCGGCAGGTCGCGCAGCACTTCCTGATCAAAGAACTCGGCGACGCCCGCCTGGCGCCCTTCCAGCCGCGTCCGCGAGCCCTCGCCCGGCACGGCGCGCAGGCGCAGCGCCAGCGCAACGCCGGTGGCCCAGCCCTCGGTACTCGCCAGCAGGCTGGCCAGCACGCCCTCATCGAGACGCTCATCGCCCAGCCGCTCCTGCAGATCGCGGACTTCCTCGGCGGAAAAACCCAGGTCGGCGGCGTCGATGAGCAGCACGCGATTGGCCATCTGCAGACGCCCAAGCGGCAGATCCGGACGTGCCTGGCTGGCGATCAGCAGGCGCACCTGATCCGGCAGGCGCTCCAGCAGTGCCATCAGCCCGGCCAGCACCTCCGCATCGCCGATGTGCTGAAAATCGTCGAGGATCAGGCACAGGGGTTCGGTGACCTGCGCCAGCCGCCCCGCCAGCCACTCGCCCAGCACCGCCGGCGGCAGACGCAACAGCCGCCCGGTTGCAGCGCCGCCCGCGCTGAACCCGGGAACCTGGCTTTCCAGTGCGTCGAGCAGGGCCCGAAAGAAACGTCGCGGCTCATCGTCGCGCCGGGGCACCGGGCAGTAGACCTTGCGCGGGCCGTCCGGCTGCGCCAGCCACTGGCACAGCAGTGTGGACTTGCCGGAGCCCGGCGGGCCCAGCAACAGGGTGAGCGGCACCCGCCTGCCCTGCTCCAGCAGTAACACGAGACGCTCGCGAAAAATTGATGGCGCGCTTCCCGCGGCCCAGTCATGGCGTTCCATGCAGATACCCCGATGGACGCGCGCCGCCGCCGGCCGAAGCCGTGGCGGCGCGGTTATTCACTCCGTCTTGGCGGCGACCAGCTCCTGGGTCACCCCCCAGCCATCCAGCACGCCGCCGAGCGGCTCGACCAGGTCCTCCAGCCCCTGCTCGAAATCGCCGATACCGGCGCGGGTGGCGTACATCACCTTGCTGACTTGCAGATTCCAGGAACCATCGCTGCGCGCGCTGACCTGGGCATTGAGGGACTCGCCCCGAAAGTTGCGTGCCGCATTGCGCGCCCCGTCCTCGTCGGGAAAGATGGCGTAGAACTCGATGGGATGGACGCGCGCGAAGTCGAACCCGCTTTCCTTCATGCGACGCAGAACCGTATTGCTGACATCTTCGTGCAAGGTCTTGCCCATGACTGAACGCTCCTCTCGATCGACTGAATATCGAGCAGAGGCCCACGCGTGACAGGCTCGCACCTCGCCCGGCCCTCAGGCCGGACAGGTACCGGCGGGCTCTGTACCAACGGCCTTGGAGAAGCAAACCGAAGCCGTCCATAGAGCCTAGCCTTCCAGGCCGGCCTGTGCGCGGCCTTCGATCCCTTCACGGGACTGCAGCAGGCGCTCGGCGGCCTCCAGGCGCAGGCGTTCGCGCTCGTCGAAACGTTCCTCGATCAGCCTCTGCAGGGCGGCCTCGCGTTCCGTGCCGCTCAGCCCCGGATGCGCCTCAAGCCGCTGTTTTTCGTTCACATAGCTCTGCAGGCGCTGTCGCCACTGCTGGCGCTGCACATCCAGCGCCTCCAGGCGGCTGGTGGCCTCGGCACCCACCAGTTGCTGGCGCAGTTGGCGGATCTTTTCGGGTGTGGCGTCCGGGCCGAGCTGCTTGGTCTGCACGCGCAATTCCTGTTGCAATTGCGGCAGCACATGCACCTGAAGCTCCTCGGGCAACGCCGCGCGCAGCTGGTCAATGGCCGCCGCCCTGTCCGCATCGTCCAGCACGGAGTTCTGGCGGATGGCCAGGCGTTCGAGACTGAAGCGGTTGAAGCCTTCCTCGCGAGCGAAGAAGGCCTGGTGCGCCTCCGCACTGAAAACCCGGGCACGCAACGCCTGCACGGCGGCTTCGCGGCTGCGCAGGCCGTCCAGCGTGGCCAGTTGCGGCAGGTCCTGCTCCAGCTGGGCCAACTGCTGCTTGTAGTCAAGATACTGGTCGAGCAGCGCCTGCGC
>DATJDB010000258.1:0-7313 GCA_035497635.1 Pseudomonas sp.
GCTAATCACCCATTTGCTCTCGAAGTGGGGCGCATTCTAGAGAGGCTCCCTGCGCTTGGCAACCCCCATCTAAAAACTTTTTTGAGATGTTCCAACGACTTAGGACTTCATCCGATAACAACGACATTCCCTTCCTTCGGGGTTGGCCAGTTTTAGGCGCAGGGGGAATAATGCGTCCCTTTGCGTCTTCAGGAGACTGCCCCCGCCATGTGGTTCCGCAACCTGCTCGTTTATCGTCTGTCCCCGGATTACCGCTTCGATGCCGAGGCCCTGGAAACCGCGCTGGCCGAAAAGCCCGCCCGCCCCTGCGCCAGCCAGGAACTGGCTACCTACGGCTTCATCCCGCCCTGCGGCAACGGCCCCGATGCACCGCTGGCGCACGTCAGCCAAGGCTTCTATCTGGTGTCGGCGCGCAAGGAAGAGCGCATCCTGCCGGGTAGCGTGGTGCGTGACGCGCTGAAGGAAAAGATCGATGAGATCGAAGCCGAGCAGATGCGCAAGGTCTACAAGAAGGAGCGCGAGCAGCTGAAGGACGAGATCGTGCAGGCCTTCCTGCCGCGCGCCTTCATTCGCAAGTCCAAGACCTTTGCCGCCATTGCTCCCGAGCAGGGTCTGATCCTGGTGGACAGCTCCAGCGCACGACGCGCCGAGGATCTGCTGTCCACCCTGCGCGAAGTGCTCGGCACGCTGCCGGTGCGCCCGGTCAACGTCAAGCAGGCACCGATGGCGACCCTGACCGAATGGGTGAAGAACAACGCCGCCAGCCATGGCCTGCATCTGCGCGACGAATGCGAGCTGCGCGATCCGAGCGAAGACGGCGGCATCATCCAGTGCAAGCGCCAGGACCTGGCCAGCGAGGAAGTGCAGAACCATCTGGCCGCCGGCAAGCTGGCCACCAAGCTGAGCCTGGCCTGGGAAGACAAGCTGTCCTTCGTGCTGGACGACAAGCTGGTCATCAAGCGCCTGCGCTTCGAAGACCTGCTGCAGGATCAGGCGGAACAGGATGGCGGTGATGACAGCGATGGCCAGTTCGATGCCAGCTTCACGCTGATGATGCTGACCCTCAACGAATTCCTGCCGCAGCTGTTCGACGCCCTCGGCGGGGAAGACATCGCCCAGGCGGTCTAACTTCTTTCGTTACTACACCCGCGCCGCGCCTGCTCTTCATCGGAGCAGTGCCGCGGCCGATCCATCCGGGCGCGCGACTGAAGGATCGAGACGCCTGACGGCGGGCTTGCCCGACCGTTACGGCCGTGCACAATAGGCGCCTGGCGGGGACGACCCCGCCAGCGCGTTTCTGATTCCTTCCGCTCGGCCGTCGCTGCCGAGCTGCCATCCTTCAGAACGACGCCCGACTTCGGGGACGACCCCATTTCATGGAGCGCTTCCCATGTCCTGGCTCATCCTTTTCTTCGCCGGCCTGTTCGAAATCGCCTGGGCCATCGGCCTGAAATACAGCGATGGTTTCACGCGTCTGATTCCGTCGGCCCTGACCGTCACGGCCATGCTGATCAGCGTCGTGCTGCTCGGCTGGGCCATGAAAGGCCTGCCGCTCGGCACCGCCTATGCGGTATGGACGGGTATCGGCGCGGTGGGCACGGTGATCGCCGGCATCTTTCTGTTCGGCGAATCGATGGCGCCGCTGCGGCTAGTTAGCGTGGCGCTGGTAGTGGCTGGATTGATCGGGCTGAAGCTGAGCAACTGATCCCCGCGAAGTGGACCGGGACCACCTTCGGCGGCCAATGCATTGCCTTGACCACCCGATTGACGATGCGCGGGCGGTCGGCACCTTCCCGGCCGCCGATGCGGTGTGCACCGGCCGTCGGCCAGACATGCCCTACAGCGGCAACTGCCCCAGCGCCCAGCGCAGCAGGAAGAACGCCAGCAGGCCGCCGCCAATGGTGGCCAGCAGGTTGCGAGTCAGGGCGGCGATGGCGATGGCCGCCAGCCCGCCCAGCAGGTAGGCATTTTCGACATGCAATTGAAGTCCCTTGCCGTCCGGCATCAGCATCACCGGCACCACAATGGCGCTGAGCACGGCAATCGGCACGTAATGCAGCGCCTGGCGCACCAATGGCGGAAAGCGCAGGTTCGGCCAGGCGAACAGGCTGTAGCGGATGACAAAGGTAATGGCAGTCATGCCCAGAATCAGCAGCCAGACATCCATCACCTGCCCTCCTCGAACAGCCGTGTATTCCGGCGCTCAAGTCCGACGCCGACCACGATGCCCGCCAGCGCGGCGACCAGCAGTCCCAGTTGATAGGGCAACCCGTGGCAGGCCACGGCCACCGCACCTGCCACTAGCGCCGCCGCCACTTGCGGTACGTTGCGCAGCATGGGCACGACGATACCGATGAAGGTGGCGAGCATGGCGAAATCCAACCCCCAGGCGGCAAGGTTCGGTACCGCCTGGCCGAAGGCGACGCCGATCAGCGTGCACAATTGCCAGTTGCCATACATGGCCAGGCAGGAGCCGAGGAAGTACCAGTGCTTGTTCGGTGATTGCTCGGCATCGGCGTAACGGTGCTGGACCACTGCGAACGTTTCGTCGGTCAGCCAGAAGGCCAGCGGCACGCGCCAGCGACTCGGCAGGTGTCGCACGAAGGGCTGCAGCGTGGCGCTGTACAACGCATGGCGCAGATTCACCACAAAGGTGGTCAGGAGCAGCACCGTCAGGCTCGCCCCGCCACCGAACAGGCTGACGGCAATGAATTGCGCCGAGCCGGCGTAAACGAACAGCGACATGCCCAGCGCCTGCCACACGCTGAAGCCGGCACCGCTGGCCAGGGTGCCGTAGATGATGCCGAAGGGAATGGCGCCGAGAATCAGCGGCAGGGTATCGCGCGCGCCGTTGAGCAGTTCGGTAAAGCGGGACATGGTGACTCCTTGCGAAGGAGCGAAAGCTATACCAAAGCGCGTTTCCCGTCTCGCCCGTCATCAAGGCGCTGCATGGCGCGGCATTTTCCCCGGCATTTGAGGTTGCCCGCCTCGCCGGGGCCGGCTATCCATGAAGCTCAATGCATCCCGAATCCGAAAATTCGCGGCCAGTCCGCTACCCAACAAGAAGAACGAGGACATTCCATGCCCAGCAACCGCCAATTCCTGCTCGCCCAGCGCCCGGTTGGTGTGCCGACCCGCGAAACCTTTTCCTTCGTGGAAACCAACTGCAGCGAACCCGGCGAAGGCCAGGTGCTGGTACGCATCCATTACCTGTCCATCGACCCGGCCATGCGTGGCTGGATGAATGAAGGCAAGTCGTACATTGCACCGGTGGCGATCAACGAGGTGATGCGCGCCTTGGGCGTCGGCGAGGTGATTGCCTCGCGGCATCCGCAGTTCCCGGTGGGCAGCTTCGTCGGCGGCGCGCTCGGCGTGCAGGATTACTTCCTGGGCGAACCGAAGGGCTTCTACCCGATTGACCCGAAGCTCGCGCCGCTGCCGCTGTACCTGTCGGCGCTGGGCATGACCGGCCTGACCGCCTACTTCGCCCTGCTCGACGTCGGCGCGCCCAAGGCCGGCGAAACCGTGGTGATTTCCGGGGCTGCCGGCGCGGTGGGCAGCATCGCCGGGCAGATCGCCAAGCTGAAGGGTTGTCGCGTCGTCGGCATCGCCGGCGGCGAAGAAAAATGCCGCTATCTGCTCGACGAATTGGGCTTCGATGCGGTCATCGACTACAAGCACGAGGATGTCAGCGCCGGCCTCAAGCGCACCTGCCCCAAGGGCGTGGATGTGTATTTCGACAATGTGGGCGGCGAGATCCTCGATGCCGCACTGGCCCGCCTGGCCTACCAGGCGCGGGTGGTGATCTGCGGGGCGATCAGCCAGTACAACAACCTGGAGGCGCCCCAGGGGCCACGCAACTACCTGTCGCTGCTGGTCAACCGCGCGCGGATGGAAGGTTTCGTGGTCATGGACCATGCGGCGAACTTCCCGACCGCGCTGCGCGAGCTGGGCGGCTGGCTGGCCAGCGGTCAGCTGAAAAGCCGGGAAGACATCGTCGAAGGCCTGGAAACCTTCCCCGGGACCTTGCTCAAGCTGTTCAGCGGCGAGAACTTCGGCAAGCTGGTGCTCAAGGTGGCGTGACAGGGTGGTCAACGCAACGTGCTGGCCGCCCTGGCGGCCGAAACAACGCCGACCGCCCGAAAGCAGCGGCAAAAGAGAATACGGACCCTGCGCAGATGCCGGAGCAACAGGTATGCTTTGCCGCCTATCCAACGGGGAGAAGTCCGAATGCCATCATTCGATGCCCGGCAGGTGGCCGGCGAACTGCGCGAGCAGGTAATCGAGGCCCATCGCGCACTGCTGGGGCGCACGCCGCTGGTGCAGTGCATCACCAATGTGGTGTCAGCCAACTATATGGCCAACGTGTTGCTGGCCGCTGGCGCCTCCCCGGCCATGGTCGATAACACTCAGGAAGCGGCGCTATTTGCGGGAGTCGCCGATGCGCTGCTGATCAACCTCGGCACGCCCACGGACGCACAGGTGGAATCCATGCGCCTGGCAGCCGCCGCCGCTCAGGCGGCGGGCAAACCCTGGGTGCTGGACCCGATTGGCGCCGGCGGTCTGCCCTGGCGTGGCGGCGTGGCGCTGGAGCTGTTGCAGTTCCGTCCCACGGCGATTCGCGGCAATCCCTCGGAGATCAAGGGTCTTTCCGGCCTGGGCGAAGGCGGACGGGGCGTGGACAGCTCCGACGAGCCTGCGGCCGCCGTACCGGCGGCCTTGCAGCTGCTCAAGCACAGCCCGGTAATCTGCGCCTCGGGCGCGGTAGATCATCTGATTGGCGAATACCAGCGCCAGCAACTGCTGGTGCGCATCTTCGGCGGCAGCCCGCTGCAGCCGCGCGTCACGGCCACCGGCTGCGCCCTGGGCGCGCTGACGGCGGCTTACCAGGCAGTTGCCGAACCGCTGGTGGCGGCGGTGGCGGCCCATGCCAGCTTCGCCATCGCCGGGACGCTGGCGGCGCAACGTCATAGCGCGCCGGGCTCCTTTGCTGTGGCCTTCGTCGATGAGCTGTATCGCCTGGAGGAAGCCAGCTTTCGCGAACGTATGAAGCTGGAAGTGAGCGCCTTCGAAACGGTTTGAGACACCCCACTCCGATCTGCTGACAACACATAAAAAGAGAACAAGGATCTTCCCATGCATGTCACCCAAGCCTTGCGCGAGCGCCGTTCCGTGCGCGCCTTCACCCAGCAGGTGCCCTCGGCGCAGTTGGTACAACAATTGATGCGGGACGCCGCGCTGGCCGCCTCCGGCGGCAACATGCAGCCCTGGCGCGTGGCCGCCATCACCGGCGAACCGTTGCAGGCAATGCTGGCCGACGTGGCGAAAAGCTCCGGCGAAGAAAATGCCCAGCACCTGTCGTATCCGCCGAACCTGTGGGAGCCCTACCGTACTCGCCGTTTCGCCAACGGCGAAGACCTGTACCGCAGCATCGGCGTTCCCCGTGAAGACAAGGCCGGCCGTTTTCGTCAGCTGGCCAAGAATGCGCAGTTCTTTGGCGCGCCAGTGGGCATTCTGGTGTTCACCGAGGAACGCATGGGCCCGGTGCAGTGGATGGATCTGGGCCTGTACCTGAAAGCCTTCATGCTACGCGCCACCGAAGAAGGGCTGGCCACTTGCGCGCAGGGCTTCTGGCGCCGCTACGACGCGATCGTCAAACAACACATCGAAGTGCCCGAGGGCTACCTGGTGAGCTACGGCATCGCCCTGGGTTACGAAGACAAGGACGCGCCGATCAACAGCCTTCGTGCCACACGGGCCGAGTTCGAGGAGTGGGGGCAGTTGCTGGGGTTCTGAGTCCTCGAAAAACGCAAAGGGCGCTTCATCGAGCGCCCTTTTGCTTTGCGCCGCGATCAGCCCAGCTCCGCCAGCACCGCCGCCAGCGCCTGTGCCGGGTCGGCCGCCTGACTGATCGGCCGGCCGATCACCAGGTAATCGGAACCGGCCTGCATGGCCTGTTGCGGGGTGAGGATGCGCTTCTGGTCATCCGTGGCGCTGCCGGCCGGGCGAATGCCTGGCGTTACCAGTTGCAGCTGCGGCTGGGCGGCCTTGAGGGCCGGCGCTTCCTGGGCGGAACACACCAGACCATCCAGCCCGGCTTGCGCGGCCAGACCGGCCAGACGCAGCACCTGCTGTTGCGGGGCGATATCCAGACCGATGCCGGCCAGGTCGGACTGCTCCATGCTGGTCAGCACGGTCACGCCGATCAGCAGCGGCTTCGGGCCGTTCAGAGCATCCAGGGTTTCGCGGCAGGCGGCCATCATGCGCAGGCCGCCGGAGCAATGCACATTGACCATCCACACGCCCAGCTCGGCGGCGGCCTTGACCGCCATGGCCGTGGTGTTGGGAATGTCATGGAATTTCAGATCCAGGAAGACTTCGAAACCCTTGGCCTGCAGGTCTTCTACCACCGACGGGCCACAGCGGGTAAACAGTTCCTTGCCGACCTTCACCCGGCATTGCGCGGGATTCAGGCGGGACGCCTGTTCAAGGGCGGCCTCGCGGGAGGGGAAGTCGAGGGCAACGATAATCGGAGACTGGCAGGCCATGGCGGGAACTCGGCGGCAATGAAAACGGCGTGCATTGTACCCCGTGGCACGCCGACCCCACAGCGCCGCACTGACAAACCCCCATCCACCGTCGTATGGTGAATGGACAGACATGAGAGGTGTACAACCATGCCCTGGTATATGTGGTTACTGCTGGTTCTGGTGTTCGGCACGGTGATCAGCGGCTTGCTGATGCTACGCAAGGGCGCGAAGAAGATTCCGCTGACCGAGGAACAGCTAAAGGAGATCAAAGAGCGCAACGCGCGCTTCGATGCACAGGATCGTCAGGATCGTTGATGAACAGGAAGGCCCGCCCATGCGGGCCTTCTTCGTCAGGGTCAGTCGCGAATCACCAGCGCCAGCGCTTCCTCGGCCAGCGCATCGAGACTCATCTGACCACCGGGGCGGAACCAGGTGGTGCTCCAGCTCAGCGCCCCGGTCAGGAAGCGGCGCAGGATGAACGGGTCGCGCCGCACATACCCCGCCGCGCGGGCCTCTTCCAGCACCTCCAGCCAGCGCTGTTCGTAGCGATCGCGCAGGGCCAGGATGTGCGCCTGGCTGTCTTCCGACAGCGACCGCCATTCATAGACCAGTACGGCCATGGCTTCGCCGGTGCCGCCCATGATCGATTGCAGCTCGCAGCGGATCAGCGCCAGCACCCGCTCGCGCAGCGTGGTCGCCTCGGCCAGCGCGGTCTCCATCAGCGCGGTGTTGTAGATGATGGTTTCCTCCATCACCGCGCGCAGGATTTCCTCCTTGCTCTTG
>DATJDB010000259.1:0-6290 GCA_035497635.1 Pseudomonas sp.
GGCCTGTACTCCCACGAGAAGCGCATTGCCGTGCCCCTGCTGGTGTCCAGCATCCTGCTGTTCTACGCCGGCATGGCCTTCGCCTACTTCGTGGTGTTCCCGATCATGTTCGGCTTCTTCGCCAGCGTGACCCCGGAAGGGGTGGCGATGATGACCGACATCGGCCAGTACCTGGACTTCGTCCTCACGCTGTTCTTCGCCTTCGGCGTGGCCTTCGAGATACCCATCGCCACCTTCCTGCTGATCTGGGTCGGCATCGTCGATGTCACCACCCTGCGCAAGAGCCGGCCCTACGTGGTCGTCGGCTGCTTCGCGGTTGGCATGGTGCTCACCCCGCCGGATGTGTTCAGCCAGACCCTGCTAGCCGTGCCCATGTGGCTGCTGTTCGAGGTGGGCGTGCTGTTCGGCGCCATGGTGCGTAAGCGCAAGGAAGCGGAAGAAGAACAGGCTGAAACCTCGACCGAGGTCCAGACCACCGAGCACAACGACCAGCCGCCCAGCGCACAGCCGTGAACCTGCTGCTGCTGGAAGACGCGGACTTCATTGCCGCCGACCGCGTGATCCTGCGCGATCGGCGGCTGATCCATCTGCATGAGGTCCACCGCGCCAGCGAAGGCGACCGCCTGCGCGTCGGCCGCCTCGGCGGGCTGATGGGCGAAGGGCGCATCCTGCGTCTGGCGCCCGAAGAAGCCGAGCTTGAGGTGCGTGTCGACCAGCCGCCGCCGGCCAAGCTGCCTATCACCCTGCTACTCGCCCTGCCCCGCCCGAAGATGCTCAAGCGCACCCTGCAGACCGTGGCCACCATGGGTGTCTCACGGCTGGTGCTGCTCAACAGCTACCGGGTGGAAAAGAGCTTCTGGCAGACGCCGTTCCTGGAGCCCGAAGCGATTCGCGAGCAGCTGATCCTCGGCCTGGAGCAGGCCCGCGATACGGTCCTGCCGGTCGTCAGCATCGAAAAGCGTTTCAAACCCTTCGTGGAAGACCGACTGCCGGCCCTGGTGGACGGCACCCTCGGCCTGGTTGGCCACCCCGGCGACTTCCCCGACTGTCCGCGGGGGCTACCCTTCGACCAGCCGGTAACCCTGGCCATCGGCCCGGAAGGTGGTTGGATTCCCTACGAAGTGGACAAATTGCGCGAAGCCGGCCTGCAGCCGGTGCAGCTGGGCGAACGCATCCTGCGCGTGGAAACCGCGGTTACCGCGCTGCTGGCGCGGTTGTATTAGGCACGGCGCCTACAAAAGCCGGCCTGCGCATCGATCCACCCTACGCCTGAGCGCGGCGTTGGCCCTTTGTAGGGGCCGGGTTTATCCCGGCCAGCGGCGCGAATCGGCACCGCGTCGGCCGGCATAAAGCCGGCCCCCACAGGTTCCGACAATGCCATCAGGTTTCCAGCAGAAAGGTCACCGGTCCGTCGTTGATCAGGTGCACCTGCATATCGGCGCCGAAGCGGCCGCTGGCCACCTGGTGGTGGCGGGCGCGGGCCTTGGCCAGCAGCTCGTCGAACAGCTGCTCACCCCGCGCCGGCGGCGCGGCGGTGGAGAAACTCGGGCGCAGGCCGCTCTTGGTGTCCGCCGCCAGGGTGAACTGCGAGACCAGCAGCAGCCCGCCGTCCACATCGCTCAGCGAGCGGTTCATCTTGCCGTCGGCATCGGCAAACACCCGGTAATTGAGCAGCTTGTGCAGCAACTTGTCGGCACTGGCCGAGGTGTCGTGCGGCTCCACGCCGACCAGCGCCAACAGCCCCTGGTCGATGGCGCCCACCACCTCGCCGGCGACTTCCACCCGCGCGGCGCGGACCCGCTGGATCAATGCCTTCATGCGTCACCGCCGTTGGGCAGGCGCAGCAGACGGCGGGCCATGGCGTCGGTGGCGCGCACCAGTGCATCGACGATGCCCGGTTCGCCCGCCGAATGCCCAGCGTCACGGATGATCTGCAGCTCGCTGTTCGGCCAGGCCTGATGCAATGCCCAGGCGTTGTCCAGCGGGCAGATCACGTCATAACGGCCATGCACGATAATCCCCGGCAGGTGGGTGATGCGCTCCATGTCGCGCAGCAACTGGTTGGGCTCCAGGAATGCGTCGTTGACGAAGTAGTGGCATTCGATACGGGCGATGGACAACGCGCGCTCGTGGAAGCGCTCCACCACCTCGTGACTGGGGCGCAACGTGGCGGTGCGCCCTTCCCAGCCGGCCCAGGCCTTGGCGGCCTGCATCTGGGCGATCTGGTCCTCGCCGGTCAGCCGCCGGTAGTAGGCCTGCATCAGCTCGCCGCGCTCGGCCGGCGGGATCGGCGCCAGGTAGTCCTGCCAATAATCGGGGAATAGCCGGCTGGCCCCTTCCTGGTAGAACCAGTGGAATTCCTGCGGTCGGCACAGGAAGATGCCGCGCAGCACCAGCCCGAGCACCCGTTCGGGATGCTTCTGGGCATAGGCCAGCGCCAGGGTCGAGCCCCAGGAGCCGCCGAACAGCAGCCACTTTTCGATGCCCAGCTGTTCGCGGATGCGCTCCATGTCCTCGACCAGGTGCCAGGTGGTGTTGTTTTCCAGGCTGGCAAACGGCGTGGAGCGGCCACAACCGCGCTGGTCGAAGGTGACGATGCGGTACAGGGTCGGATCGAAGTAGCAGCGCGAGCTGGCATCGCAGCCGGCGCCGGGGCCGCCGTGCACGAACAGCGCCGGCAGGCCGTCGGGCGTGCCGCTTTCCTCGATGTGCAGCGTGTGGGTGTCATCGACCCCCAGCGCATGGCAGGCGTAGGGTTTGATGTCCGGGTAAAGGGGTTGCATGGCAGGCTCCCGAGGCGTGGCGGCGGATCACGGGATGATAGCGAGGAAATGTCAGCGCAGTCCCCTGCCGGAGAACAACAGCACCTGATCGCCGGCGTATTGCACGCTCACGTAACGCTCGCTGTCGCCCCAGGTGCAGCTGGACAGGCCCAGCGCGCCGGAACACTGGGTCGGCTTGCCGAGCAGCGCCTCCACCTCCGCCCGCATCATGCCGGGTTCGAGCTGGGCGTAGTTTTCCTGGGTCAACTGGCTGCAGGCGGCCAGCAGCAGGCACAGCGGCAGAATGGCGAGACGTGACAACATGACGCTACTCCTCGAAACGATGGGCGGCAGCCTAACGGGAAAGCCCACGGGCGGCGAGTCTGGAGAGGCGGCGGGCGATGAACTGTCGTCTTCAGAACGACGAGCCGGGCTCGGTGAGAAAGGCCTGTTCGGCCGCGCTGCCGGGCCGGGCGAGAATGGCGTTGCGATGGGGAAAGCGACCGAAACGTGCGATCACCTTGCGGTGCGCCTCGGCGTAATCGAGAAAGCCCTGAAAAGGAACACGGTCCGCTTCGGCCTGGCGGGACAGCAGCTCGGCGAAGGCGGCCACGGCGCGATCCTGTTTCGCCGGGTCTTCGGCATGCTCCAGCACCAGGTAGCAGAACACCCTTTCGATATCGGACAGCTGGCGGTCCCAGCCCCTGGCCAGCCCTTCTTCCAGTAACGCCTGGGCGCGGGCATCGCCGGCGAACGCCTGGGGCGTACCGCGATGAATCATGCGGGTGAGCTGATCCAGACAGATCAGTTCGGCCAGCCAGCCGAGCGGCTCGGCATCCTGCGCAGCCTGGTAGCCGAACCAGAGGGGATTCTGACGCGCCGCCCATTCGCCCGGAGCAGCAGGCGCGCCAAACCACCAATCAAGCAACGGCTGCCAAGGCTGCATGGCTCAGGCCTGGTTGTGGTAGCCGGTGATGCGCTCGACTTCTTCCTTCGAGCCGAGGAACACCGCCACCCGCTGGTGCAGGGACTCGGGCTGGATGTCGAGGATGCGCTGGCTGCCGTTGGTGGACGCGCCGCCAGCCTGTTCGATGATCATCGACATCGGGTTGGCTTCGTACATCAGGCGTAGCTTGCCGGGCTTTTCCGGCTCGCGGGAATCGCGCGGGTACATGAACACGCCGCCACGGGTGAGGATGCGGTGCACGTCGGCCACCATCGCAGCGACCCAACGCATGTTGTAGTTCTTGCCCAGCGGGCCTTCCTTGCCGGCCAGCAGCTCGCCGACGTAACGCTGCACCGGGGCTTCCCAGTGGCGCTGGTTGGACATGTTGATGGCGAACTCGGCGGTCTGCTCCGGCACGCGGATGTTGTCGTGGGTCAGCACCCAGTTGCCCATGTGCGGGTCGAGGGTGAAGCCCTTCACGCCGTTGCCCAGGGTCAGCACCAGCATGGTCTGCGGACCGTAGATGGCGTAGCCGGCGCACACCTGCTCGGTGCCCTTCTGCAGGAAGGCTTCCTCGGACAGGTCGCCCTTGCCGTTGTGGCCGTTGGGGCAGCGCAGCACGGAGAAGATGGTGCCCACGGAAACATTCACATCGATGTTCGAGGAGCCGTCCAGCGGGTCGAATACCAGCAGATAGGCACCCTTCGGGTACTTGCCGGGAATCTGGTAGGCCTGCTCCATTTCCTCGGACGCCATGCCGGCCAGGTGACCGCCCCACTCGTTGGCTTCCAGCAGGATGTCGTTGGACAGCACGTCCAGCTTCTTCTGCACCTCGCCCTGCACGTTCTCGGTGCCCATGCTGCCCAGCACGCCGCCCAGCGCACCCAGCGACACCTCGTGGCTGATCTGCCGGCAGGCGCGCGACACCACTTCGATCAGAAAACGCAGGTCGGCCGGGGTGTTGAAGTTGCGAGTCTGCTCGATCAGATAGCGACTCAGGGTGATGCTGGACATGAAAGGCTCCGGGGGGGCGATATGAAAGTGCTGCGCATTTTAGCCTGTGTTGCCTGCCAAGCGCCCGCCTGCGCGCGGCTTTTCTCAACCCGACTCGCGCAGGCGGATGCGCTTGCCGGGCCGCGCGCCAATATCCTGCGCCTGACCGTCGCGCTGCGCGCCGGTGCGCGCCTGCACCAGCAGGCCGGGAATCAACTGCCCTTCCGGCAGTTGCTGCCACAAATGCCGCGGCAGATGCTGGCGCAGCGCCTGCGGATTGGCCCGCGCCGGATTGAACGTGCTGCGGTAATAGGCCAGCCACAGCGCCTGGCCATCGGGATCGGGCGTGCGCGCCAGCTGCCGCCACAGGTCCGGGACTTCGGCGCGGTAGTCGAAGCGCTCGCCGTCATACCAGACCGCGTCGCGCGGCGTGGCGATCAGCCAGCTGTGCCGGCCCAGGCGCTCGGCGAAATGCGCACAGGCCGGCTGCAGCACCTCGTGTTCCGGCTCGAACCAGGCGACGTAATCCGGCAGGTCGTCGCCGCCCAGCGGCACAAAGCGCAGCAACGCATGCAGCTGGTGAATCTCCCGGCCCACTGCCTTGAGCCGCTGTTGCAGCTCGCTGCCGTCGCGATCACCGGGCAACACCGCCGCCGCGTCGCCCCGGGCCACGCGCCAGAGGATGCGATACAGCAGCGCCCAGCGTTCCGGCACACGAAACCGCGCGGCCTGCTCCAACTGCTCCAGCACGGCTCGCGGCACGGTTACCTGAGCGCCGGGCGCGTAGCGCGCCAGGCCTTCTTCGGCAAACAGATCGGCCGGCATCAGCTCATCGCGCCAGCTGACATAGTCCGGCTGCACGCCCTCGCGCAGCAGCGTGCGCGCCTTGTCGCGCCAGTCGGCGAAGCCGCCGTCGATACGCACGCAGCGCATTACCAGAGCGCCATCTGTTGCACCGGCCGCTCGGCCAGTTGCTGGCGCAGGCGCAGGGATTCGCTGCTGTCCTGCCGGGGCCGGTAGTCGGCGGTGATGATGAACGGATTGGCCTTGTCCAGCGCACAGCGCAACCGCTTCAAATCTTCGTAGCGAATGCGCCGCTGCTTGCGCAACTGCTCGATTCGCTGCGCGGTCAGCACGCCGATGCCTGGCACCCGGGCGATCAGCGCCGGCTCGGCGCGGTTCACATCCACCGGGAACTGCTCGCGGTGCGCCAGCGCCCAGGCCAGCTTGGGGTCGATATCCAGCGCCAGGTTGCCGGGCGTGCTGAGCAATTCCTCGGCCTTGAAGCCGTAGCCGCGCATCAGGAAATCCGCCTGGTACAAGCGGTGCTCACGCAACAGCGGCGGCGCGGCCAGCGGCACCGTGGACGGGCTGTGCGGAATGGGACTGAACGCCGAGTAATAAACCCGTTTGAGGCGGAACTGCCGGTACAGCGTCTGTGATTTGCGCAGGATGCTGTGGTCGTCGCTCTCGTCGGCGCCGACGATCATTTGCGTGCTCTGCCCGGCCGGCGCGAACCGGGGCGCCCGGGCTTCGCCTTCCACGTTCTGCTGCTGGTAACGAATGGTGCCCATGGCCCGCTGGATGCC
>DATJDB010000260.1:0-6377 GCA_035497635.1 Pseudomonas sp.
GTTCATCTGGATTCCAGGGTGAGCTGGCACCCGTAGTCGCGGCGGCCCCGTCGGAACAAGGGGCGATCTTTCCGGTCGTTTGGCTGACACCTTGTTCGTGCAGCAGAGGCCGCCATGCAACCCAAGCATTCCCTGCGCGCCGCCGCTCTGGTCGGCATCGGCATCATGGCGGCGGTGGACGAGATCGTCTTCCACCAGTTGCTGCAGTGGCATCACTTCTTCGATCACGCCACGCCGATGATCGGCGTCCTCTCCGACGGCCTTCTTCACGCCGCCGAGCTGATCATTCTGGTGGCCGGCTTCTTCTGGCTGGTGCGCCTGGCGCGTGGCCGGGCGCTGGCGATGCCCTGGGCCTGGGCAGGCTTCTTCCTGGGCATGGGCGGCTTTCAACTGTTCGACGGCATCGTCGATCACAAACTGCTGCGCCTGCATCAGGTGCGCTACGGCGTGGAGCTGCTGCCCTACGATCTGGCCTGGAATCTCTCTGGCCTGGTATTGCTGCTCATCGGCGTCTGGCTCTGGCGGCGGGCCAGGTCTTCCGTTTCGGCTGATTCGGCCCGTTAGCCGAGCGTGGCTTTTCTTGCCTTCAGACGGGCCTGCCCATGCTAGTGCTGACGCTGGTTGTCGCGCTGCAGCTGGCCTATTTGCTCGGCGTGCAAACGCAGTGGCGGCGCGGCCGGCATTGGAGCGCCTGGCGTCTGGCGGCTTTTCTGGCCGGTGCTGGCGTTCTGCTTGTCGCCGTCTCGCCGCCGTTGATGTTTCACGCCCATCAGGATCTGCGCTGGCACATGCAGCAGCATCTGCTGTTGGGGATGTTCGCGCCCCTGCTGCTGGTCCTGGCCGCGCCCCTCACGCTGCTGCTGCGCAGCCTGTCTGTCCCGACTGCACGCGCCTTGGTTCGTTTGCTGCGCAGCGGGCCGCTGCGGTTGCTGGGCCATCCGCTTACGGCGTTGCTGCTGAATGTTGGCGGCATGTACCTCCTCTACCTCACCCCGCTCTATGCGGCGACGCTGAACGCGCCGTTGTTGCACGTATTGGTGCATTGGCATTTTCTGGCGGCGGGCTGCCTGTTCACCTGGGCGATCCTCGCCGGACCCGATCCGGCGCCGCAGGCGCCCGGTCCGTGGCTTCGGCTAGGCGTGCTGTTTGTCTCCATGGCGGCCCACGCCACGCTGGGCAAGCTGATGTACGGCTTTGGCTGGCCGAGGGGCACGCACCACGGCGCCGAGGAGATCCAGACCGCCGCACAGCTGATGTATTACGGCGGCGATTTGGCCGAGCTGCTGCTGGTGATCGCCTTGTTCGCCACCTGGCGTCAGCCCCTGGGTTCTGCTTCTGGAAATCGCCACTGGCCGTTGAGGATTTCCTCGCGCGGACGATAGAGCCGCACCAGGTAATTCCAGCCGTCCATGATCGGCAGGCAGTTGGGCGTGTCGGCGCTGCAGTCGCCGAACTGCACGACGATGGAGCCGTCGCCGGCCTTGCGGGCGGTGAGGTTGTTCAGGGTGTAGGCTGGCGTGGCCCGCCCCGTGAAATCTTGGTGTAGGCCACATCGGCCAGCAGGCTGAAGCGCTGCCGGCGCGCCTCGGCGATGGCCATGATGGAGAAGTCCAGATCGTCGCGAATATCGTCGAAGCTGGAATCCAGATGCACCGGTGGCAAGTCGAATTGCCCCACATCGCCGGACAGGCCCGCCGCCCAGAAGTACGGGCTGAAGGCGACACGCCATTCCTCGGCGCCAGCGGGGGCACCCGCAACCTAAAGAAGCAGGAGTGGCCGCAGGCGTCTCATGGGGGCACCTCGCGAAGCGTTGGGAAGCGACAGGAGCGGCCGGCTGCGCAGGATATTTGGGTTGACCCTGGTGCGCTTGAATGGTTGCCTGCTCGGCATTGCAACCCGTGTTGGAGAACGTCATGTGGGATGAACGCTACGGTTCCGAGGCCTATGCCTACGGCAAGGAACCGAATCAGTTTCTGGCCGAGCATTTTCAGGCGATGCCCAAGGGCAGGGTGCTCAGCCTGGCCGAGGGCGAAGGGCGCAATGCGGTGTTCCTGGCCCGCCAGGGCTATGCGGTCACGGCGGTGGATGGCTCGGCGGTCGGCCTGAAGAAGGCCGAGCAACTGGCCCGCGAGCACGGTGTGGAGATCGAGCTGGTGCAGGCCGATCTGCTCGAATACGAAATCGGTGAGAACTGCTGGGACGGCATCGTTTCCATCTTCTGCCCAGTGCCTGCCGGCCCGCGCACCGCGCTGCATCGCAAGGTGGTGGCCGGGCTGAAACCCGGTGGCGTGTTCCTGCTGGAGGCCTACACGCCCGAGCAGCTTCGTTATGGCACCGGGGGCGGCCCGTCGCTGGACACCAAGACCAGCCGGGAATCGCTGATCGAGGATTTGCGCGGGCTGACCTTTACCCATCTGGCCGAATTGGAACGTGAGGTGGTGGAAGGCGCCTATCACACCGGTCTGGGTTCGGTGGTGCAAGCCATCGCGGTGAAGGAGCGCTAACCATGAGCAGCACTGATCTGATCCTCGGCGCTCAACCGCTTGGCCCGCAAATGCCCGGCATCGATCCGTTCATCTTCGCCGCCTATCACCAGGACCACTATCCGAGGGGCAACGGCCAACTGGGGCCGGAAACCGCGCTGTTGCGCGGGCGCGACATCGGCATGGATTTCAGCGGCCAGGACGGCTGGAGCATGTATCACGGCGAGGAGATCCCGGGCTTCCCGGCGCACCCGCATCGCGGCTTCGAGACCGTCACCATCGTGCGCCAGGGGCTGGTGGACCATGCGGATTCGCTGGGCGCCACGGCGCGCTACGGCGAGGGCGACGTGCAATGGCTGACCACTGGCGCCGGTGTGCAGCATTCCGAGATGTTCCCGCTGGTGCATGAGGACCAGGAAAACACCCTGGACCTGTTCCAGATCTGGCTGAACCTGCCGGGCAGGAACAAGCTGGTGCCGCCGGATTTCACCATGTTCTGGGCGCACACCATCCCGCGCGTGACGCTACCCGGCGCCGAGGTGGAGGTGATCGCCGGGAATTACGGCACCGTGCGCGCATTGCCGCCGCCGCGTGCGTCCTGGGCCAGCGAGGCGGAAGCCGATGTGGCGATCTGGATCGTGCGTATCGAGCCGGGGGCGAGCATCACGCTGCCGGCGGCATCGGCTCATGCTCGGCGGGCCATCTACCTGACTACCGGTGAGTCCTTCGTGGTCGGCGAAACCCGCTTCGATCAACGGGTGATGGTGGAAGTGCGGGCTGCCGAACCCACGCCGCTGCATAACGACAGCGCCAACGTGATCGAGGTACTGGTACTGCAGGGCAAGCCGATCGCCGAGCCGGTGGCGGCGCGTGGCCCGTTCGTGATGAACACCCAGGAAGAACTGGTGCAGACCATCCGCGATTACCAACGCAGCGAATTCGGCGGCTGGCCCTGGCCGAGCCGCTCGCATACCCACGGTACGTCCGGGCGCTTTGCGCAGCATCCGGATGGGCGGGTGGAAAGGCCGGAGGCGGTTTAAGCCGCGGTCCGCACGGACCCCGTGGGAGCGAATTCATTCGTGAGCTTTTCAGGAGCGGCTTGCACCTTGCCAGCCGGCTAAAGAGCTCGCGGACAAGTCCGCTCCCACAGCACGGTTTCGCGATCCGGCTCAGCTTTCCCCAGCCAGCTTGCGGTCCAGCTGGAACTTGTAGCGCGTATACAACAGCGCGCTGCAGAACAGCACCAGGCTGATGATCGCCTCGGCCCAGCCATACAGCGCGCGCGCCGGATCGAAGGCGGCGAGCACGCCCTGGATGAAGTAGATGTTCACCACGAAGCACAGCCAGGCATGTCCGCGGGGATGGCCGAGCAGCACGCTGGGCGCGAGGATCAGCAGCGGCACCAGCACGATGGTCAGCACCACCCAGGTGCGTGCGCCGTGCAGGTCGGCGAATACGCCGTTCCAGATGCCGGTCAACAGCAGCAGCGCCAGGTAGCCGATCAGGCTGATCCAGCGGCTGGCCTTCACGCGCGGTTGCAGCCATTCCACGGAAGGCAACGGTTTCTTCTGCTTAGCCACGGTGCTCTCCCAGTTTGCCGGCGGTGTGCGCCAGACGCTGGCCGAGGGCGCGGCACAGGGCGATTTCATGCTCGTCCAGCGGACGCTTGCCGTCGGCGCCGGCGTGATGGCTGGCGCCGTAGGGCGTGCCGCCACCCTGGGTTTCGATCAGTGCCGATTCGCTGTAGGGCAGGCCGCAGATCAGCATGCCGTGGTGCAGCAGGGGCAGCATCATCGACAGCAGGGTGCTTTCCTGTCCGCCGTGCAGGCTGGCGGTGGAAGTGAATACCGCGGCCGGCTTGCCGACCAGTGCGCCGGTCAGCCACAGGCTGTTGGTGCCGTCGAGGAAGTACTTCATGGCCGCGGCCATGTTGCCGTAGCGGGTCGGGCTGCCGAGCACCAGGCCGGCGCAGTTTTTCAGGTCGTCCAGGCTGACGTACAGCGCGCCCTCGGCGGGAATCGCCGGAGCCACGGCTTCGCATTCGGTGGACACCGCCGGCACGGTGCGCAGGCGCGCTTCGAAACCGGCCTGTTCAATGCCGCGGGCGATGTGCCGGGCCATTTCGGCGGTGGCGCCGTGACGGCTGTAATACAACACCAGGATATAGGGCGAACTCACGGCAGGATCTCCAGCACTTTCTCCGGCGGACGGCCAACCACGGCCTTGTCGCCAACTACCAGAATCGGGCGCTCGATCAGGCGCGGGTGGGCGGCCATCGCCTCGATCAGTTGCGCCTCGCTGAGTACCGGGTCGGCCAGCCCCAGGGACTGGTATTCCTCTTCGCCGCTGCGCAGCAGCTGGCGGGCCGAAAGGCCCAGCTTGCCGAGCAGCGTGTGCAGTTCGGCGGCAGTCGGCGGGGTTTCCAGGTAACGCACCACGGTGGGGGCCAGGCCGCGGGCTTCGAGCAGTTCCAGCGCGCCGCGCGATTTGGAGCAACGCGGGTTGTGGTAGAGGGTCAATTCACTCATGGCAGGTCGCCTCCGACGTAAGGTGGCGGGTATTCTACCCGCCCGGGTTGGCGGAGGCGCGAGGCCTTTCGCGGCGCCGGTATTCGGCAAGGAGACGGCATGCGGCAGTGGCTGGCCAATGTGGCGGAGTTCTGGAGATTTCTGTTCCGCCGCTTCCTGGATGACAGCGGCCTGGACAGCGCCGCATCGCTCACCTACACCACGCTATTCGCGGTGGTGCCGACCATGACGGTGACCTTCTCGGTGATCTCGCTGGTGCCGGCGTTTCGCGAGCTGGGCGGCGAGCTGCAAATCTTCATCTTCCGCAATTTCGTGCCGTCCACCGGGGCGACACTGCTTTCCTACCTGCAGGCGTTCAGCGAGCAGGCCCGTCAGCTGACCTGGGTGGGGGTGATCTTTCTGGTGGTCACCGCACTGATGATGATGCTGACCATCGAAAAGACCTTCAACACCATCTGGCGCGTGCGCCAGCCGCGCCGGGGCGTGAGCAGCTTCCTGATCTACTGGGCGATTCTCAGCCTTGGTCCGTTGCTGCTTGGCGCCGGTTTCGCCATCAGCACCTATGTGGCGTCACTGTCGCTGCTGGTCGGGCCGGATGCGCTGTTCGACGTCACCTGGCTGATTCGTATCTCGCCGCTGCTGCTGGAAGTGGCCGCGTTCACCCTGCTGTACGCGGTGGTGCCCAACACCCGCGTGCCGGTGCGCCATGCAATGCTCGGCGGGCTGTTCAGCGCCTTGCTGGTCGAGGCGGCGAAGAAGCTGTTCAGCCTGTATGTCAGCGCGTTTCCAGCGTACCAGTTGATCTACGGGGCGTTCGCCACCGTGCCGCTGTTCCTGTTGTGGATCTATGTGTGCTGGCTGATCGTGCTGCTGGGCGCGGAGCTGACCTGCAATCTGTCTTCGACGCGCGCCTGGCGGACCCGGCCATTGCCCCGGCTGCTGGCGATGCTCGGCGTGTTGCGGATTTTTCAGGATCGCCAACGCACCGGCGCAACCCTGCGCTATAGGCAACTGCGCCGCGAAGGCTGGCCGCTGCCCGAAGAGGAGTGGTACGAAATCCTGACCTTCTTGCAGCGCGAGCGCCTGGTCTGCCCCACGCAGGGCAATGCCTGGGTGTTGTGTCGCGACCTGAATGTCTATCCGCTGGAGCGCCTGCTGGCGCGCAGTCCCTGGGCGCTGCCGCCCTTGCACAGCCTGCCGCAGGAACTGCCAGAGCCCTGGTACCCGGAACTGCGTGCAGGGCTGACCGAACTGGAACAGGCGCGCGAAGACATCTTCAACGGCAATCTGGGCGACTGGCTGAGCGCTGGTCGCGAGGTAAACACATGAGTGGATGGAAACAATGGGCGCTGGCGCTGTGCGTGAC
>DATJDB010000261.1:0-28768 GCA_035497635.1 Pseudomonas sp.
GCCACATACAGGCTCCAGCCACCGCCCTGCGCCGGCTCGGCGTAGACGGCATCGTCGAAGTCGCGGGCATCCTCGCCGTCAATGGTGACGAACGGCAGGTGACGCAGGTCGACGCGCTTCTCTTTGTCACGCTCGGCCACCTCGGGACTGAGCTTGGCGGCTTCCTTGTTCACCGCTTCCGGCCAGACGTGGGGGATGTCGTAGCTGTGCAGCGCCACCTGGATTTCCATACCCGGCGCCATGTAGTCGCCGAGCACTTCGATCACTTCGCCCTGGGCCTGGCGGAAATTGCTCGGCCACTGCTCGATGCGCACCTGCACGAACTGGCCATGCTTGGCACCGGCCTGTTTGCCGGGCGCGACCAGGACTTCCTGCTGGATCTTCGGGTTGTCGGCCACCACACGGCCGATGCCGCTTTCTTCAAAGAAGCGGCCGACCAGCACTTCATGGGCGCGTTCGAGAATTTCCGCGATGGCGCCTTCGCGCCGGCCGCGCCGGTCGAACCCGGCCACGCGTGCCAGCACCCGGTCGCCATCGAACACCAAGCGCATCTGCGCCGGGGTGAGGAACAGGTCGTCGCTGCCATCTTCGGGAATGAGGAAACCGAAACCGTCGCGGTGCCCGCTGACGCGGCCGCGGATGAGGTCCAGCTTGTCCACCGGGGCATACGCGCCGCGCCGGGTGTAGACCACTTGGCCATCGCGCTCCATGGCGCGCAGACGGCGACGCAGCGCTTCGAGCTGCTCGTCGGTGGTCAGACCGAATTCTTCGATCAATTGCTCGCGGGTCGCCGGGGCGCCACGCTCGTCCAGTCGCATCAGAATCAGTTCGCGGCTGGGAATGGGGTTATCGTACTTCTCCGCCTCGCGGACGGCCTCGGGATCGAGGGATTGCCAATCGGCCATTAAGAAAAATCACCTTTGCATGAGGGCAAAACGACCCTGCATATATTGAAGCGCGAATCGCGCCCGCAGGGCAGCTTTGCCAGACAATTATTTTTGCTGTCAGGGGTTTACAAGGAAAAAGGTGGTCCGTATAGTTCGCGGCCACAACGACAGCGATGCCGTTGTAACACGGAAACGAAGGCAACACATCGTTTCATGTGCCCAGGTGGCGGAATTGGTAGACGCACTAGGTTCAGGTCCTAGCGGTGGCAACACCGTGGAAGTTCGAGTCTTCTCCTGGGCACCATTACTACGAGGCAGCCGGCCTCGCTAATCAACGGCAAGTCAAAATGCTTCGGCATTGCCCAGGTGGCGGAATTGGTAGACGCACTAGGTTCAGGTCCTAGCGGTGGCAACACCGTGGAAGTTCGAGTCTTCTCCTGGGCACCAATTCTGAAAACCGAGCCAGCGATGGCTCGGTTTTTTTATGCCCGCGATAAATGCCTGGCCGACCCTAGCCACGCATCATCAGTCGCGCCTTCCCGCAGTATCCGGACATTTCATGAAGCACCTCATCGACTCATTGCTGCACCGCCTGAGCCTGAAGACGCTCGCGCACCAGTTCCTGTTCTCCTATGCCCTGATGTTCCTTCTTGCCCTGGCCAGCGTTGCGGCGCTCTATGCCAGCCTGTCGGTGTCGGCCGAAACCATCAACGTCGCCGGCGCCCAGCGCATGCTCAGCCAGAAGATGAGCAAGGAAGCCCTGCTGCTGCACAACGGCGTCATCGATCGCAGCCTGATGGAAGGCACCATGGCGCAGTTCGAGCGTTCGCATCAGGATCTGCTCAACGGCAATGCCGAGCGCAACATCAGCCGCTTCGATGACCCGGCGATCCAGACGCAGATGCGCGCCGTCGGCGAACACTGGCAGCGTCTGCGCCAGCAGTTGCTCAGCGTGCAGCCCAACGGCGCGCTGGACATGCCCTTGCTGCAGCAGCACTCCGTCGCGCTGATCAAGAACATGAACGATGCCGTGGTGATGATGACCCGCCTCGCCGACAGCACCCAGCGCAACCAGCTGCAGATTGCCTTCTTCTGCGTGATGGCCATTCTGCTGCTGGTGATCTGCGGTCATCAGCTTGGCATGCGCCCGCTGATGGATGCCTTGCGCAATCTGGAACTGGCGCTGGCCCGGGTTGCCGATGGCGACTTCACCCAACGCATGCACGCGCGCTGGGGACATGACGAGTTCGGCCACATCACTCGCGCCTTCAATCGCATGATCGAACAGGTACGCGAGCTGCTCGACCAGGCCAAGCGCGGCAGCCTGCAGTCGCGCGAGCACCTGGGCGAGACCCTGCGCGCCGTCCATGCCTCGGAACAGAACATGGCCCGCCAGCACCAGGAGCTGGACCAGGCCGCCACTGCCCTCACCGAACTGACCGCCAGCCTCGCCGAAGTGGCCCGCCACACCCAGAGCGCCGCCCAATCGGCGCAAAGCACCGAACGCAACGGCCAGAATGGCCGCGCCGCGGTGCAGCGCAGCACCGAACTGCTCGGCACGCTGAGCCAGGAACTGCAACACACCGGCGAACACATGCAGGAACTGGAAAACGAAACCCGGGCAGTCGGCAAGGTGCTGGAAGTGATCACCAGCATCGCCGAGCAGACCAACCTGCTGGCGCTCAACGCCGCCATCGAAGCGGCGCGCGCCGGCGAGGCCGGACGCGGCTTCGCAGTGGTGGCGGATGAAGTGCGCACCCTGGCCAGCCGCACCCAGCAATCCACCGGCGAGATTGGCCAGATCATCGAACGCCTGCAGGGCCGCGCCCGGCGCTCGCTGGACAGCCTGCGCCACAATGCCGAGCAGGCCAGCGAGAACGTGGAACAGATCGAGCGGGCGCGGGACATTTTCCAGGAGATGCTCCGCGACGTGCAGACCATCAACGGCAGCAGCCTGCAGATCGCCACGGCCGTGGAACAGCAGAGCCAGGTGGTGCAGGACATCGACCGGCGGGTGAATCAGCTCACCGAGCTGGCGCTGCAGACCCACCGCGACGCCGAGTGCGTGGTGCACAGCAGCGAGGAAATCCGCACCGGCATGCAGGATCTGCACAACCAGTTGTCACGCTTCCGCACCTGAAGCGCGCACCACCCGAAAGGCCGCTCACTCGAGCGGCCTTTTCATTGATATCTCAAACGCCCGGGAACGGCTGGTTGCGCTGATAGCGCCGGGCGATGTTGCCGCAGACCAGATCGCACAGCGCGTACACGCTATCGTCGGCAATCCGGTAGTACACCGCCGTACCGCGCCCTTCCCGCTTTACCAGGCCATGCTGGCTCAGCAACGACAGGTGGCGCGAGACATTGGCCGGCGAGCAGTTGCACAGCTGGGCCAGGTCGCCCACGTTACGCTCGCCTTCGCGCAGCAGGTTGAGAATTGCCAGGCGCGTGGGCTCGGACAGCGCCCGGAAATAGGCCGCCAGTTGCTCCATCGCTTCGGGAGTGAGGTTTTCCATTGCTGATCACCGCAGGACATTTTGCACGGAGCGAATGATACGCCATCGAATGCCTGCTTGCATGTTTACGCAATCAGCTAATTGACTAATTAACTAATCACGCAAATAATGCCGGCCATTCCAGATCAGGCAACGGAGCCTCCTCATGTCTATCGCCGGCTTGCGCTTCCTCCTCGCCGCCAGCCTGCTGCTCGGCAGCACGGCCTTCGCCCAGACCCTCGAACCGCGCAGCGCCATCGTGCAGCGTGGCACCCAGCTTGGCGCCAGCCACCATGAAGGCGTCGTCGAGGCCGTGCGCCAGACGCTGCTGACTGCCCAGGTGGCCGGTGCCGTCAAGGAAATCACCGTACAGGTCGGCGACTCGGTAAAAGCCGGGCAGGTGCTGCTGCGCCTGGACGCCCGCGCCGCCGAGCAGACCGCCAATGCCAGCGCCGCCCAGGTGCGTGCCGCCCAGGCGGTGGAGCGGGAAGCCGAACGCGAGCTGGCCCGCCAGCGCCAACTGCTGGAACAGGACTACATCAGCCAGGCCGCCTTTGACCGCGCCGAAGCGCGCCAGAAGGCCGCGCGTGCCGAAGCCGCCGCGCTGCGCGCCGCCGCCGAAGCCTCGCGTACCCAGTCCGACTTCTATGTGCTGCGCGCGCCCTATGACGGCATCGTCTCGGCCATTCCGGTCAGTCTCGGCGACATGGCCATGCCCGGCCGCCCGCTGCTGACGCTGTACGACCCCGCCGCGCTGCGCGTCAGCGTGCGGGTGCCACAAGCCGTCGCCGCCAACGCACCGGCCGAGCTGTCCGCCCGCCTGGAGCTGGCTGGCCTGGATGCCCCGGTGACGCCGCGCCGCGTGCAATGGCTGCCCAGTGTCGATCCCGCCACCCACACCGTGGAACTGCGCCTGGAATTGCCCGCCGATCTGCGCAACGTGCTGCCCGGCACCTTCGCTCGCGCACGCCTGAATCTGGCTGGCAGCGAAGACCGGCTGTACATCCCTCGTGAAGCCGTACTGCGCCGCGCCGAACTGTCTGCCGTCTACGTGCTGGACAACCAGCAGCACCCGCGCCTGCGCCAGGTACGCCTCGGCCCGCAACAGGGCGATCAGGTGGAAGTGCTCACCGGCCTCGTCGCCGGCGACCGGGTCGCGCTCGATCCCATCGCCGCCGGCCAACTGAAGTAAGGACATCGACATGAATCCGCGCTTGGGCGTCTCCGGACGCATCGCCGCCTACTTCCAGACCGCGCAGATCACTCCACTGCTGGCGCTGGTTGCCCTGCTGGTCGGCCTGTTCGCCGTGCTGGTCACGCCGCGTGAGGAAGAGCCGCAGATCAACGTCACCATGGCCAACGTGATCATTCCGTTCCCCGGCGCCAGCGTGCGCGACGTGGAGCAGATGGTCGCCGTGCCCGCCGAACAGGTGCTGGCGCAGATTGCCGACGTCGAACACGTGATGTCGGTGTCACGTCCCGGCATGGCGATGGTCACCGTGCAGTTTGCAGTCGGCGTACCGCGCACCGAAGCGCTGGTGCGCCTGCACGACACCCTGCGCGCCAACACCGACTGGCTGCCGCGCGACCTCGGCGTCGGCGAGCCGCTGATCAAGCCCAAGGGCATTGATGACGTACCGATCGTCACCCTCACCCTGTTCAGCCGCGATGCGGCCACTGGCGCGCTGGACCTGCAGCACATCGCCCACAGCCTGGAAGCCGAACTCAAGCGTGTGCCCGGCACCCGCGAAGTCCGCAGCCACGGCGGCCCCGGCCGCGCGGTGCGCGTCGAGCTGGACCCGGCGCGCATGGCCGCCGCCGGCGTGACCGTCGGCGACCTGCGCTTGGCGCTGCAATCGGCCAATGCCGGCCTGCCGGTGGGCGAACTGCTGGGCGCCAACCGCAGCGTGCAGCTGGAAGCCGGTGGTTTCCTGGAGAACGCTAGCGAAGTCGGCGAGCTGCTGGTCGGTGTGCGCGACGGCAAGCCGGTGCAATTGCAGGATGTGGCACGCGTCGAGGACGGCGCCCTGCCCGCCAGTCAGTATGTCTGGCACGGCCTGCCGAGCAGCGCGCCCGGCGGCGCCGGCGAGTTCCCGGCGATTACCCTGAGCATCACCAAGAAGCCCGGCGAGAACGCCATCGACGTCGCTTCCGGCGTGCTGGCGCGGGTCGCCGAGCTGCGCAACAGCCTGATTCCGGACAGCGTCGAGCTGGCCGAAACCCGCAACTACGGCGCCAGCGCCGACGAGAAGGCCCGCCAGCTGATTCAGAAGCTACTGTTCGCCACCCTCTCGGTGGTGGCGCTGGTGTTTCTCGCCCTCGGACGCCGCGAGGCGCTGATTGTCGGCAGCGCGGTGATCCTCACCCTGACCGTTACCCTGTTCGCTTCCTGGGCCTGGGGCTTCACCCTCAACCGGGTGTCGCTGTTCGCGCTGATCTTCTCCATCGGCATCCTGGTCGACGACGCCATCGTGGTGGTGGAAAACATTCACCGTCACCAGGCGCTGCATCCGGACAAGACGCTGCGCGAACTGATTCCCGGCGCGGTGGACGAGGTTGGCGGCCCGACCATCCTGGCCACCCTGACGGTGATCGCCGCGCTGCTGCCGATGGCCTTCGTCAGCGGTCTGATGGGCCCGTACATGAGCCCGATCCCAATCAACGCCAGCATGGGCATGCTGCTGTCGCTGGCCATCGCCTTCACCGTCACGCCCTGGCTGGCGCGCCTGTGGATGAAGCCGTTGGTCGCCCACGCCCATGACGGTGGATTGTCCGGCAAGCTGGCGCCGTTCTTCGAGGGGCTGTTCCGCCCGCTGCTGGATGAACGCCGCGGCCGACGCAACCGCGCGCTGCTCGGTGCCGGTGTAGGGCTGCTGATCGCGATTTCCATGGCATTGCCCGCCGCCGGCCTGGTGGTGCTGAAGATGCTGCCGTTCGACAACAAGTCCGAACTGCAGGTGGTGGTCGACATGCCGGCCGGCACGCCGCTGGAAAGCACCGCCGCCGTGCTGCGCGAGCTGGGCACCTATCTGGCCGAACAGCCCGAGGTGCTCGACTACCAGGCCTACGCCGGTAGCGCCGCGCCGATCAACTTCAACGGCCTGGTGCGCCAGTACGACCTGCGCGTCGGCGGCAACGTCGGCGACATGTTGATCAACCTGGTGGCCAAGGGCGACCGCGACGAGCAGAGCCACGCCATCGCCACCCGCCTGCGCCCGGATCTGCAAGCCATCGGCAAGCGCCACGGCGCCAACCTCAAGGTGGTGGAAGTGCCGCCCGGCCCGCCGGTGCTGTCGCCGATCGTCGCGGAAATCTACGGCCCGGACGCCGAGGGTCGCCGCCAGGTGGCGGGCCAGGTGCGCGCGCTGTTCGAGCGCACCGACAATGTGGTGGACGTGGACGACACCGGCATCGCCGAAGCGCCGCGCACCCTGCTGCTGGTCGATCGCCGCAAGGCCGCGCTGCTTGGCGTGGCGCAGCGCGACATCGTCGCCACCCTGCATGCCGGTCTGGCCGGCGAGGCGGCCACCTACCTGCACGACGCCAGCAAGTATCCGGTCCCGGCCGTGCTGCAGCTGCCCGCCGAGCTGCACGGTTCGCTGGACGCGCTGCTGCAACTGACGGTGCGCGGTGCGGCCGGCCAACTGGTGCCAATCCGCGAGCTGGTGACCCTCAGCGACAGCCTGCGCGAGCAGCCGATCTACCACAAGGACCTGCTACCGGTGCACTACGTCACCGGCGACATGGCCGGGCGCGTGGACAGCCCGCTGTACGGCATGTTCGGCATGCGCGGCGAACTGCAGAACCTGCAGCTGCCCGGCGGCGGCCAGCTGGAGGAGTACTTCGTCAGCCAGCCGTCCGATCCGTGGCGCGGCTACAGCCTGAAGTGGGACGGCGAATGGCAGATCACCTACGAGACCTTCCGCGACATGGGCGCCGCCTATGCGGTCGGCCTGATCCTCATCTATCTGCTGGTGGTGGCGCAGTTCGGTTCCTACCTGACGCCGCTGATCATCATGGCGCCGATCCCGCTGACCATCATCGGCGTGATGCCCGGCCATGCCCTGCTCGGCGCGCAATTCACCGCCACCAGCATGATCGGCATGATCGCCCTGGCCGGCATCATCGTGCGCAACTCCATCCTGCTGGTGGACTTCATCCACTTGCAGCAGGCCGCCGGCATGCCGCTGCCCCAGGCGGTGGTGCGCTCGGCCATCACCCGCGCCCAGCCGATCGTGCTGACCGGGCTGGCCGCCATGCTCGGTGCCTTCTTCATCCTCGACGACCCGATCTTCAACGGCCTGGCCATCGCGTTGATCTTCGGCATCCTGGTTTCCACGGTGCTCACCCTGGTGGTGATCCCGCTGCTCTACTTCGCCGCCTACCACCGTAGCGACGAAGCCAACCAACCCGCACAAGGAGTCTGACCCATGACCTCATGGCAAATCGTTCGCATGTTCGCCGGCGTGGTAATCCTCGCCTCCCTGGCCCTGGGCGCGGCCCAGAGCCCGCTGTTCCACAGCAGCAACTGGCTGTGGCTGACCGCCTTCGTCGGCGTGAACATGCTGCAGAGCGCGTTCACACGCTGGTGCCCGCTGGAAATCGTCCTGCGCAAGCTGGGTGCGAAATCCGGCTGCTGAGGCCAACCGAATCGTTAAGGAAAATCGCCATGCAACTGCCCCGCCTGTCTGTCCTGCTGCTGAGCTGCGCGACGCTGGTCTCCCCAGCGGCCCAGGCTCTGGACCTGTTCGAGGTCTGGCGCGCCGCCAGCCAGCATGACCCCGAGTTTGCCGCCGCCCGCGCCGCGCATGCCGCCGGCCTGGCCAGCCAGGATCAGGCCGGCGCCCTGTGGCGCCCGAACCTGATGCTGCAAGGCGGGGTGGCTGCCGCCTCGCTGGACAACCAGACACGCGGGGCAACCTTCCAAACTCCCGGCATGCCCGCTATCAGTGGCGCGGCCTTCGACACCCAGATCGACGGCGGCACGCGCAGCCACTACGGCGTGGTGCTGCGCCAGCCGCTGTACGACCGCGAACGCTCGGCCCAGGGCCGGCAATTGCGCATCCAGGCCGACGCCGCCGAGCTGGTCTGGGTCGGCGCCCAGCAGCAGTTGATGCTGCGCAGCGCCGAACACTATTTCCAGCTGGCGCTGGCCGCCCGCCGCCTCGCATTGCTGCAACGCCAGCTCGAGGCGGTGGAGCGCACCGCCAGCGAAGCCGCGGAACGATTCCGTCTCGGCAGCCTGCCGGTCACCGACCTGCACGAAGCCCGCGCGCGGGCCGCCGGCCTGCGCGCCCAGCACCTGGCCGCACAGACCGAACTGGACCTGCGTCAGCAGACACTGGCCGACCTGATCGGCCGTCAACCGGGCGATAGCCCGCTGACGCTGCCGGACGACAGCCCGGCGCAGATCGGCGCGCTGGACGACTGGCTGGCCCGCGCGGCGCGCCAGAACACCCAGCTGCAACTGGCGCAGACCCGCCAGCAGGGCGTCGAGCAAGAACTGCGCAAGACCTCGCTGCCGCTGGCGCCGACCCTGGAACTGGTGGCCAGCCATGGCCGCGAAAAGCTCTCCGGCGATGCCGACGTCGGCTCGGCCAGCTACAGCGCCGAACAAAGCATGGTCGGCTTGCAGGTCTCGATTCCGCTGTACACCGGCGGCATGCGCTCGGCGCGCCAGGATGAGGCACGCGCCCGCCTGGCCGAGGCCGAGGCCGAACTGGATCATGGTCGCCTGCTGGTCGCGCGGCAGACCCGCGCCGCCTGGCTAGCACTGTCGGTCGGTCGCGAACAGGCGCAGGCACTGGCCGCCGCCGCCGAAGCCAGCCAGGCACGCCTGGCCGCCACGCGCATCGGCCGCAAGGCCGGCGAGCGCAGCACCCAGGATCTGCTGGATGCGGAAAACGCCGCCGCCGCCGCCGAACTGGAACTCGCCCAGGTACGCGCCACGCTGTTCCTGCAACAGCTGCGCCTGGCCGCCCTGGCCGGACAGCTGGACGAAGGGTATCTCCAGCAGGCCAGCGCCCGCCTCGCCCAGTAACCCCTGGCGGACAAACGCTGCGCCCTGGCGGCGGCAAATGTGCAAACGGCGGCCGGAAAGACGCCGACCGCCCGGGCAAGGGCGGTCAACGCTGTTCTTGGCCGCCGGGCGGTGTGCACATAAGCGCCCGTGTAGCGCCGACCACCCGGTTCAGGTGATCTGCAGCGAACCACCGGCCTCCATCAGCAGATCGATCACCTGCGGCGCGGTGATCACCGCGTAATCGGGGATCATGTCCTGGGCGGTGAAGCCGTTGTGCTGCATGCACGCCGAGCAGATGGCGATCTTGCCGCCCAGCTCCCGATAACGCCCCAGCAGGGCGTCTACCGGCTCGAAGGGCGCGCCGATGTCCATGTCGATCGCGCCGGGCTTGCCCAGCTCCACCGCCTCGGCCATCAGGATCAAGGTGGTGTCATGGCCCTTCAGGCGGGCATTGACGGCCATGGTGAAGGCCACGGTGACCTTGTTCGGATTGCTGTGACCATCGAAAAGCGTGGCGACAAAGCGGTTGCTGCTCATGGGTGACTCCCGCGGATGGATGAAAGAAAGACGCCCGGCGGGGCCGGGCGTCCTTGTCCTGCAGTCTTCAGCTAGGCCTGAGCGTCCGCATCCTGGCGACGCAACAGGCGGGTCCAGCCGGCGACGGTGTAGACCAGCACCATGCTGCCGAGCATGCCCAATGCATAGACCAGCACAATGAGAATCCAGTCGATCGGACCGGCGGCATCGGTGAAGCCGGACGACGACACCTGGGCCATCAGCACCAGCGCCAGCACGCCACCGACCAGGCCGGCCAGCTGCGCGCGTACCAGACGGGAAGAGGCGATGCCACGCTCGCGCACCAGCAGGGCCACGAAGGCGGCGGTACCAAGCAGCACCACCGCCAGCAGCAGCCACAGCAGCGGGCCGAGCATTTCCAGGAACACGGCCAGCAGGATCATCGGATCGAGTTCTTTCATGACGGACTCCTCGGCGGTCAGGCGCGACCGCGCAGCATGCTGATGTAGGTGGGCTTGAGGCCCATGGTCTTGACCACCCAACTGGTCCACAGCTCTTCCAGCGGCGCGATCACGCCCGGGAAGGACGGCGTCAGGTTGTTCTGGTAGTCGAATTCGATGAGCATCGCGCGACCCAGGCGGGTGATCAGCGGGCAGGAGGTGTAGCCGTCGTAGCGCGCCGTCGATTCGGTGCCGGCAATGTCGGCCAGCAGGTGTTCCACCGCCACCGGCACCTGCCACTTCACGCTGGCCGCGGTCTTGCCCTTCGGCACGCCGGCGATGTCGCCGACCCCGAACACGTTCGAATAGCGCACATGCCGCAAGGTGTGCTTGTCCACTTCCAGCCAGCCTTCGGTGCCCCAGGCGCCTTGCTGCCAGGGCAGCGGGCTGTTGCGCACCACATCCGGCGCCTTCATCGGCGGAATCACGTTGATGAAGTCATAACCCAGCTCGGTGGTGCCTTCCGGGGTGCGGAAGGTGGCGATGCGCCGACCGGGGTCGATGGACTGCAGCACGCGGTCGTAGTTGACCTTGATGTCGCGCTGCTGGAACAGCATGCGGACCTTCTCCGAGACGATCGGCACGCTGAACAGCGCCTTGTTGTTGGCGTTGTAGATGATCTCCGCCTTGCCGCGATTGCCTCGGCGGGTCAGGTAGTCCTCGGTGACGAAGGTGTATTTCAGCGGGGCGCCGGCGCATTTCATCTCGGTGCCCGGACGCAGGAACACGCCCACGCCGCCCTTGTCGGCGAACTCCGACATCTGCCGCCAGGTGGCTTCCGCGGCCGCCGGGCTGTGGTAGATGCTGCCCAGGCCGTTCTGGCCGATCAGACTTTCATCCATGCCCTCGATGGCCGCGTAGTCCAGTTGCATACCGGTGGCGACCACCAGGAAATCGTAGGGCACACTGCGCCCGGAGGCGGTGACCACCTTGTTGCCGTCGGGGTCGATCTCCGCGACCCGTTCCTCGATCCACTCCACGCCGCGCGGCACATAGTCGGCAGTGCGGGTGGTCACGTAGCTGGCCGGCTTGATGCCGGACGCTATCAGGGTGAAGCCGGGCTGGTAGTAGTGCGCCTTGCGGCCATCGATGAGTGTAATGGTCGCGCCCTCGAGCCGCTCGGCCAGGCGCGACGCCACGGCCAGGCCAGCCGCACCGGCCCCGGCGATGACGATCCGCGCCGCGCTGTGCTGCTTCGCTGCCTGGGCGACTTCGGGCTTGAGCAGCAGGGCACCGGCACCGGCCGCCGTCAGCTGCATGAAACTGCGTCGACTGAACGGCTCTTTGAGGAGTCTCTGGTCGAGCCCGCTGTTGTTCTTGTTATCGGGTGTTTTCATGCTCGTTACTCCTGTTGGTATTACGCGCAATAAATGTCCCAAAGTGTTCGCATGATCCGCTCGACGTCGGCGTTGGCCAGACTGTAGCGGATGTGCTTGCCGTCGCGTTCGGTGTGCACCAGCGCGTTCTGGCGCAGCACGGCCAACTGCTGCGAAAGCGTCGGCTGCCGAATGCCCAGCGCTGCTTCCAGCTCGCAGACGGCATGCGGCCCGCTGCTCAACTGGCACAGCAACAGCAGGCGGTCCTCGTTGCCGAGCACCTTGAGCAGATTGCAGGCGTCGCCGGCGTGGCGACGCAGATCCTCGATGGAAAGCGGTGGGTGGTCCGACATAGTGGCTATCCGCTAGTTATGGAAATGACTATATATAAATTTATAGATCGTCAGGCATACGACCTTGGTTACCCGCCACAACGAAAAAATCCCCGGGGAAGCGAGCTTCCCCGGGGATTCGGGTGTTGCAAAGCGAAGGATCAGGCGTAGGGATGACGCAGCACGATGGTCTCGTTGCGATCCGGGCCGGTGGAGATGATGTCCACCGGAGCATCGACCAGTTCCTCAATGCGCTTGATGTACGCACGGGCATTGGCCGGCAGGTCTTCGAGGCGCTGGGCGCCGACGGTGGATTCGCTCCAGCCGGGCATTTCCTCGTAGACCGGCTGCAGGCCGACATAGGCGTCGGATTCGGTCGGCGCTTCGGCCAGGGTCTGGCCGTTGGCATCCCGATAGCCCACGCAGAGCTTCACGGTGTCCAGGCCGTCGAGCACGTCCAGCTTGGTCAGACACAGACCGGAGATGGAATTGATCTCGATGGCGCGACGCAGGATCACGGCATCGAACCAGCCACAGCGACGGGCGCGGCCGGTGGTCGAGCCGAACTCATGGCCGACGCTGGCCAGACGCGCACCGGTTTCATCGAACAGTTCGGTGGGGAACGGGCCGGAACCGACGCGGGTGGTGTAGGCCTTGGTGATGCCCAGGATGTAGTCCAGGTACAGCGGGCCGAAACCCGAGCCGGTGGCGGTGCCGCCGGCGGTGGTGCTGGAACTGGTCACGTAGGGGTAGGTGCCGTGGTCGATGTCCAGCAGCGAACCCTGGGCGCCTTCGAACATGATGCAGGCGCCGGCCTTGCGCAGCTCGTGCAGGCGCGCGGCGACGTCGGCAACCATCGGCTTGAGGATCTCGGCATAGCTCAGCGCCTCTTCGAGGCACTTCTGGTAGTCCACCGGCTCGACCTTATAGAAGTTCTGCAGGACGAAGTTGTGGTACTCCAGCAGCTCCTTGAGCTTGGCAGCGAAGCGTTCGGCATTGAACAGGTCGGCGATGCGCAGACCGCGACGCGCCACCTTGTCCTCGTAGGCCGGGCCGATGCCGCGACCGGTGGTACCGATCTTGCCTTCCAGGCGCACCGCTTCGCGGGCCTGATCCAGCGCCACGTGGTAGGGCAGGATCAGCGTGCAGGACGGGCTGATGCGCAGGCGCTCGCGCACCGGTACGCCCTTCTCTTCCAGCTTGGTGATCTCGCGCATCAGGGCATCGGGAGCCACCACCACGCCGTTACCGATCAGGCACTGCACGTTTTCGCGCAGGATACCGGACGGGATCAGGTGCAGGACGGTCTTCTCGCCGTCGATCACCAGGGTGTGGCCGGCGTTGTGACCACCCTGGTAGCGCACCACCGCGGCGGCCTGGTCGGTCAGCAGGTCGACGATCTTGCCCTTGCCCTCATCACCCCACTGGGTGCCCAGGACGACGACGTTCTTACCCATAACACTTGTCCTCTTCGGAAGCTCGGTGGCCGGCGCGTGCCGGCGGAAAAATTCTCAGGAATTCAGCGCCACGGCCTGCCACTGGCCATCACAAATCAGCAACTGGCGGTCGCAGCCGGCCTCAATGGCGGCCTGGGCGTCCTGGCCCGGTAGCGCCTGGACGACACGCTCGCCGGCCTTGCGCAGGCGCTGCACGGCCTGCCAGAGATAGAAATCATGGCTGTCGGGCGCCCAGATGCCAGCCGGCGCGGCGACCGGGTCGTGGCCGCCGAGGTCGATGAGCACCTTGAGGTCGGCGGAGAAGCCGGTGGCCGGACGGGCCCGGCCGAACACGGCGCCGATGTCGTCGTAACGGCCACCCTGGGCGATGGACTCGCCCACGCCCGGCACGAAGGCGGCGAACACCACACCGGTGTGGTAGTGGTAGCCACGCAGCTCGCCCAGGTCGAAATACAGGGACAGTTCCGGATAGCGCATTTCCAGCAGATCGGCGATGCCGACCAGCTCATCGAGCGCCGCGTGCACGTCTTCCGGCGCGTCGACCAGGCAGGCCTGCGCCAGATCGAGCACTTCGCGTCCGCCACACAGCTCGGCCAGCGCACGCAGCATGCGCGCCAGCGATTCCGGCAGCTCGGCGGTGAGGGCTTCGACTTCGTCCACCGCCTTGCGCTGCAGGGCGTCGAACAGGCGCTGTTCGGCCTCGTCGCTCAGCTGGGCGGCTGCGGCCAGGCCGCGATAGATGCCGACATGCCCGAGGTCCATGTGCACATTCGGCACGGCGGCCAGCTCAAGCATGTCGAGCAGCAGGCTGATGACTTCCACGTCGCTGGCCGGGCTGGCGTCGCCGTACAGTTCGGCGCCCAGCTGGATCGGGCTGCGCGAGGTGCTCAGCGCGCGCGGACGGGCCTGCAGCACGCTGCCGGCGTAGCACAGACGCACCGGACCTTCGCGGCGCAGGCTGTGGGCGTCCATGCGCGCGACCTGCGGCGTGATGTCGGCGCGAAAGCCCATCTGCCGTCCGGATTGCGGATCGGTGACCTTGAAGGTACGCAGATCCAGATCCTGGCCGGCACCGGTCAACAGGGATTCAATGAATTCGATGTGCGGGGTGACCACAAACTCGTAGCCCCAGCGCTGAAACAGGTCGAGCACCTGGCGGCGGGCTGCTTCGATGCGCGCCGCTTCCGGCGGCAGAACTTCCTCGATGCCATCTGGCAGCAGCCAGTGATCTACCGTTGCCATTTCGCCTCCCGGGCAAACTTAACGAAGCACATACAGGAGGGCGGTGCCCAGCAGCATGCTGGCCAGCCCCATCCGGCGCAGTTGACGATCGGACAGCTGTAAAAGCTGGCTGAACGCCGCACGCCAACGCTGCGGGAACAGGAATGGCAGGATGCCTTCCAGCACCAGCATCAGACACAGGGCGATACCGAGTTCCTGCCACATGCTTATTCACGCAGACGTAAAAAAGCCGGGTTTGGCCCGGCCGGCGGATGATAGCAACCTTTTCCCCGCGGGTCACCCGGCGAGCGACACGGCTCGCCGGGTGGCCGACTTCAGGGCTTGCTCTTCTGCAGGTAGCGGAAGAACTCGCTGCTGGGGTCGAGCACCAGCACGTCGCTCTTGTCGTTGAAGCTGTCGCGCATGGCCTGCAGGCTGCGGTGGAACGAGTAAAACTCGGCATCCTGCGTGTAGGCCTGGGCATAGATCCCCGCCGCACGGGCGTCGCCCGCACCTCGGGTTTCCTCGGCCTCGCGGTAGGCTTCCGCAAGCAGCACACGACGCTGACGATCGGCATCGGCACGAATACCCTCGGCCAGCTCGCGACCCTTGGCACGGTGTTCGCGCGCCTCACGCTCACGCTCGGTACTCATGCGCTCGAACACGCTGCGGTTCACTTCGCGGGGCAGGTCGATGGCCTTGACGCGGACGTCCAGCACCTCGATACCCAGCTCGCGACGCGCCATGCGGTCCATCGAGGCAGTGATCTCGGCCATCAGCGCATCGCGCTCGCCGGATACCACTTCGTGCAGGGTGCGCTTACCGAACTGGTCGCGCAGACCGGCTTCCAGACGACGCGCCAGGCGCTCGTCGGCAATCTGCTTGAGACCCGAGGTCGCGGTATAGAACTGCTCGGCATTGGCCACACGCCATTTGGCGAAGGCATCCACCATCACCGCCTTCTTTTCCAAAGTCAGGAAGCGCGCGGTAGCGGTATCCAGGGTCAGCAGGCGTGCATCGAAGGTGCGTACCTTGTCGACCATAGGGATCTTCACATGCAGGCCCGGCTGCACGTCGGACTCGACCACCTTGCCGAAGCGCAGCAGGACGGCCTTCTCGGTCTCCATGACGATGTAGAAACTGTTCCAGGCGACCAGCGCCACCACCACCCCGACAATCAGGGCAGCCAGCGATTTATTGCTCATCAGCGGCTCTCCCTCGTGCGCAGATCACGCTGTTCCATCTCCCGAACGATACGTGCGGCGGTGTCGCTGGCGCTCGGCGTGGCCGAGGCGCCGGCCGGCGCGCTGTTCGGTGCGGCGGTGCGCCCCTGAACCATCTTGTCCAGCGGCAGATAGAGCAGGTTGTTCTGCCCCTTGTCGCCGGTCACCAGCACCTTGCTGGTGCTGCCGTAGATTTCCTGCATGGTCTCCAGATAGAGACGTTCGCGGGTGACCTGCGGCGCCTTGCGGTACTCGGCCAGCAGCAGCTTGAAGCGCGTGGCCTCACCTTCTGCACGCGAGACGACGGCATCGCGGTAGCCGTTGGCTTCCTCGATGATGCGCTGCGCCTGACCACGAGCCTCGGGAATCACACCGTTGGCGTACGCCTCAGCCTGGTTCTTCTCGCGCTGCTCGTCTTCACGGGCGCGGATCACGTCGTCGAAGGCTTCCTGCACTTCCTTGGGTGCGGCGGCGCTCTGCACGTTCACCTGGGTGATGGTGATGCCGGTGCGGTAGGTGTCCAGGAAACGCTGCAGGCGCTCGTGGGTCTCGGTTGCCACCTGTTCGCGACCCTCGGTCAGCACCTGGTCCATGCCGGTCGAGCCGACCACATGACGCAGGGCGCTGTCGGTGGCGTGCTGCAGACTCACTTCCGGCTGGTCGACGTTGAGCACGAAGTCCTGCAGGTTGGAGATCTTGTACTGCACGGTCAGCGGCACCTCGAGAATGTTCTCGTCCTCGGTGAGCATCTGGCCCTGCTTGGTGTACGCCCGCTCGCGGGTGACGTTTTCCTGGAACTTGCGGTCGATGGGCGGGAAATAGATGTTCAGGCCCGGACCGACGGTTTCGTAGTACTCGCCGAAGCGCAGCACCACCGCCTGTTCCTGCTCGTCCACCACGTAGATGGCGCTGTACAGCCACATCACCGCGATGACAGCGACGACAATGGCGATCAGGCCGAAGCCACCACCCTTGCGACCGGCGTTGCCGCCCCCGGAGGATTTCTTGCCGCCGAACATGCCGTTAAGGCTGTTCTGCAGCTTGCGGAAGGCCTCGTCCAGATCAGGAGGACCCTTGCGATCGCCACCACGGCGACCACCCCAGGGATCCTGATCGTTGTTGTTCGAGTTGCCACCCGGCTCGTTCCAAGCCATAGCGCTCTCCATCAGATAAAGCGAAGGCGCGCCCGCGGCGCGCCGCTCAATGCTACCGAATGCCGCACCAAGGCGGCAAAGTAGCCCTTGTGGGCATTATTGCAAAGTGTGTTGTTCCAGGAATTCGTTCGGCTGCAGCCCCTCGCGACTGACCAGACGGTTCAGCTCGATACGCGGCAGGCGCACCGACAGAACACTGGCCCCCCGCTCATCGTGGGTTTCCTCCTGCACGGCGCCCAGCGCGAAGAACTGCGCGCGCAGACGGCCCAGACGCTGCGGCAGACACAATGTGCCAACGAACAGGTCATCGCCCAGCACTTCGGCGATGGCCTGACGCAGCAAATCCTGACCCCGCCCCTCGCGCGCCGAGAGCCACACACGTTGCGGCGTGCCATCGCCATCACGCTGGATCTGCGGCTCGACGCCGTCGAGCAGGTCGATCTTGTTGTACACCTCGAGAATCGGCAACTGATCGGCACCGATCTCGCTCAGCACACGCAGCACCTGATCGATCTGCTGATCGCGTTCAGGCTCGTGGGAGTCGATGACATGCAGCAGCAGGTCGGCGTTGCTGGATTCCTCCAGCGTGGCGCGAAACGCCTCCACCAGCTTGTGCGGCAAATGACGAATGAAGCCCACGGTGTCGGCCAGGATTACCGGCCCGAGATCGTCCAGCTCCAGACGACGCAGGGTCGGGTCCAGCGTGGCGAACAGCTGGTCGGCCGCGTAGACCTCGGAGGTGGTCAGGCTGTTGAACAGGGTCGATTTGCCGGCGTTGGTGTAGCCGACCAGGGAAACCGAGGGAATGTCTGCGCGGCGTCGCCCGCGACGCGCCTGCTCCCGCTGGCTGCGGACTTTTTCCAGGCGTGCCTTGATCTGCCGGATGCGCACGCGCAGCAGGCGTCGGTCGGTCTCCAACTGGGTTTCGCCCGGGCCGCGCAGGCCGATGCCGCCCTTCTGACGTTCCAGGTGAGTCCAGCCCCGTACCAGGCGGGTGCTCATGTGCTCCAGCTGGGCAAGTTCGACCTGCAGCTTGCCCTCATGGGTACGGGCGCGCTGGGCGAAGATATCGAGAATCAGGCCGGTGCGATCCAGCACCCGACACTCGAACTCCCGCTCCAGGTTTCGCTCCTGGCTCGGGGTCAAGGTGTGATTGAAGATGACCAGCTCGACTTCCTCGGCTTTGACCAGGTCGCGAATCTCTTCGACCTTGCCGCTGCCGATCAGGAACTTGGCGCTCGGCTGATGCCGCGTCACGTTGATGAATACCACCGTGTCGGCACCGGCCGAGCTGGCCAGTTCCTGGAATTCCTGCGGGTCTTCACGCGCTTCCGGATCCTGGCCTTCCAGATGAACCAGAATGGCCCTTTCTCCACCACCAGGGCGCTCGAAGAACAAGATGAACTCCTATCAGGCGTTGCCGGCCTCGGCGGTCTCGGACTCGCCGGCATTCGGCAAGCGGACCGGGCGGCTCGGCACAACGGTGGAAATGGCGTGTTTGTAGACCATCTGGCTGACGGTGTTCTTCAGCAGGATGACAAACTGATCGAAGGATTCGATCTGGCCCTGCAGCTTGATGCCGTTGACCAGATAGATGGAAACCGGGACGCGTTCCTTACGTAGGGTATTCAGGTAAGGGTCTTGTAGCGAGTGCCCTTTTGACATTGCAAAACTCCTATCAATGGAAATGAGACAGCGGGGGACGGAAAAGGGAAATCCCCGTCAAGAATAGACAGCATCAGTACGAATCAGACCAATATGGAGAGCGACTTCAGGCTTTTCAAGACGCGTGACCGGTTGTCGCAAGCCTGACTGTCGAGCCACTGCACGTTCTCCCAGCCGCGCAGCCAGGTGAATTGCCGCTTGGCCAGCTGACGCGTGGCAATGATGCCGCGCTCGATCATCGCAGCGCGATCCAGTTGCCCATCGAGGTACTCCCAGACCTGACGGTAGCCCACCGCTCGTATAGACGGCATTGCGGCGTGCAAGTCACCTCGCTGACGCAAGCGTTCGACTTCCTCGACGAAACCCTGTTCCAGCATGAGGTGAAAGCGCCGGGCGATACGCTCATGCAGAAGGGAGCGCAGGCCCGGCGCGATCGCGAATTGGGCAACAGTATACGGCAAAGCTCCCGCCGCCGCGCCGGCACCGCGCGCCTTTTCCAGCGCCTGTCGGCGGCGATGCTCGCTCATGTTCAGGCCGCTGACGCGGTACACCTCAAGGGCGCGCACCAAGCGCTGCGGGTCGTTGGGATGGATGCGCGCGGCGGACTCGGGATCCACGGCGGCCAGTTGGCGGTGCAGTTCGGCCAGCCCCTGCTCGGCGGCCAGATGCTCCAGCTCGGCGCGCACCACCGGATCGGCACTGGGCATGTCGGCCAGACCGCCCAGCAACGTCTTGTAATAAAGCATTGTGCCGCCGACCAGCAGGGGAATGCGCCCTCGGGCGGTGATGTCCGCCATCGCCCGCAAGGCGTCGCTGCGAAATTCGGCGGCCGAATAGCTGTGCGCCGGATCGCGGATGTCGATCAACTGGTGCGGAAACTCGGCGAGGATCTCCGGCTCCGGCTTGGCAGTGCCGATGTCCATGCCCCGGTAGACCAGCGCCGAATCAACGCTGATCAGCTCGACGGGCAGCGCGCGCGCCAGCTCCAGCGCCAGGTCGGTCTTGCCGGCGGCAGTGGGGCCCATGAGGAAGATGGCGGAAGGCAGGACGGACATCAGGGGGCTCACAGCGAACGGCCGCATAGTTTCCGGCCGCAGCGTAGGGTGGTCAACGCCTTGCCGACGCCGACCAACAGGGCGACGCGTCTTGCTACGGCCGGAATGGCGCCGCCGCCCTGCCGTCACCTGCCGCGCAGGAACAGCTTGTCCAGATCCTCCATGCCCAGCTGCGTCCAGGTCGGGCGACCATGGTTGCACTGGCCGCTGCGCTCGGTGTGTTCCATGTCGCGCAGCAGGGCGTTCATCTCCGGCGGGGTCAGGCGACGGTTGGCGCGCACCGCGCCATGGCAGGCCATGGTCGCCAGCAGCTCGTTGAGATGGGCCTGAATGCGGTCGCTGCTGCCGTATTCCAGCAGATCGGCCAGCACATCGCGCACCAGCTGGCTGGCCTGGGCCTGCTTGAGCAGCACGGGAATCTGGCGGATCGCCAGGCTTTCCGGCCCCAGCCGCTGCAGCTCGATGCCCAGGCGCTGGAACCAGACATGGTGCTCCTCGGCGCAATCCGCCTCGCGCTGGCTGACCGCCAGGCTTTCCGGCACCAGCATGGGCTGACCGCGCAACCCCTCGCTGGCCATGGCGGTCTTCAGCCGCTCGTAGGTGATGCGTTCATGGGCCGCGTGCATGTCCACCAGCACCAGGCCGGTGGCGTTCTCGGCCAGGATGTAGATGCCCTTGAGCTGGGCCAGCGCATAGCCCAGCGGGGGAATATCGCCGGCAGGATCGGGCAGCCCCACCGGCTCCGCACCCGGCAGCGGCGCGAAATACTCTCGATAGGCGCCCTGCATCTCCGCACCGGGCACCGGCTGCGCAGGGCGCGCGGAATAGCCGCCCGCCGCCGTCGGCCGCCAGGCTGGCGTTTCGGCAGGACGCTCCAGCAGGCTGGCCGCCAGGCCCATTTCCGCCTGCGGACCGAATTCACCGGCCTCCAGGCCGCTGGGGCGCACCATGGGCGCAACGGTGGCCGGCGATGCCAACTGATCCTCCGGGCGCACCTCGCCCAGCGCGCGGTGCAGCGTGCCGTAGAGAAAGTCGTGAATCGTGCGGCTGTCGCGGAAGCGCACCTCGTGCTTGGTCGGATGCACGTTGACATCGACGGTCGTGGGATCGAGTTCCAGGAACAGCACGAAGGTCGGATGCCGGCCATTGTAGAGCACGTCGCGATAGGCCTGGCGCACCGCATGGGCGACCAGCTTGTCGCGCACCATGCGGCCGTTGACGTAGAAATACTGCAGGTCGGCCTGGCTGCGCGAGAAGGTCGGCAACCCGACCCAGCCCCACAGGCGCAGGCCGTTGCGCTCGATCTCCACCGGCAGCGCCTGTTCCAGGAAGGCCGGTCCGCAGACCGCCGCCACGCGCCGCGCGCGGGTCTGCGCGTCGGGAGCCTCGTGCAGCGCCAGCACGCTTTTGCCGTTGTGGCGCAGATGGAAGGCCACATCGAAACGCGCCAGCGCCAGGCGTTTGATGACTTCCTGCAGGTGCTCGAATTCGGTTTTCTCGGTGCGCAGGAACTTGCGCCGCGCCGGCGTGTTGAAGAACAGGTCGCGCACTTCCACGGTGGTGCCGACCGGATGCGCCGCCGGCTGCACCCGCGCCTCCATGTCACGGCCTTCGGTTTCCACCTGCCAGGCCTCTGACGCCTCAGCGGTACGCGAGGTCAGGGTCAGGCGCGAGACTGAGCTGATCGAGGCCAGTGCCTCGCCGCGAAAGCCCAGGCTGATAACTGCCTCCAGATCATCCAGCTCGCGGATCTTGCTGGTGGCGTGGCGGGCCAGGGCCAGCGGCAGGTCGTCGGCGGGAATGCCGCCGCCATCGTCACGCACGCGCAGCAGCTTGATGCCGCCCTGCTCGATGTCCACGTCGATACGCCGGGCACCGGCGTCCAGACAGTTTTCCAGGAGTTCCTTGATCACAGAGGCCGGCCGTTCGACCACCTCGCCGGCAGCGATCTGGTTGGCCAGCCGCGGCGTCAGCAGCTGGATGCGACGCTGTTCGCTCATGGCTGTACCGCCAGATTGGTGCTGGGTATGCGCAGGGACTGGCCGATGCGGATCGTGTCGCTGTTCAGCTTGTTGGCGCGGCGCAGGCTGGCCAGGCTCACCTGATAGCGCTGGGCGATCTGCAGCAGGTTCTCGCCGGCGCTGACCTTGTGGGTACGGGCGACCGGCGCGGCCTCGGCGATCAGCTTGGCGTCGCGCTCCCAGGCCAGCAGCGTGCCCGGCGGCGGGCTGCTGTGGAAGAACTGGCGGACACCCTGCTGGATCGAGCGAGCCAGTGCCCGCTGGTGCGCGGCCTTCTGCAACTTGCCGGCCTCGCTCGGGTTGGTGATGAAGCCGGTTTCCACCAGGATCGAGGGAATGTCCGGGGATTTGAGCACCATGAAGCCTGCCTGCTCCACCCGACGCTTGTGCAGCGGGGTGACACGGCCCATCTGGGTGAGCACCTTCTGGCCGACATCCAGGCTGGAAGACAGCGAGGCGGTCATCGACAGGTCGAGCAGCACGCCGGCCAGCATGGGGTTCTTGCCGTCGAGACTGACGCCGCCGTCACCGCCGATCAGGTCGGAACGGTTTTCCGTGTCAGCCAGCCAGCGCGCGGTTTCCGAGGTCGCGCCCCGGTCGGACAGGGCGAACACCGAGGCGCCGGACGCCGAGGTGCGCGGCGCCGCGTCGGCATGCACGGAGACGAACAGGTCAGCGCCCATCTTGCGGGCAATCTCGGTGCGCTTGCGCAGCGGGATGAAATAGTCGCCGGTGCGTACCAGCTGGGCCTTGAAGCCCTTTTCGGCATTGATCTGGCGCTGCAGCTCGCGGGCGATGGCCAGCACCACATCTTTCTCGCGTACGCCTCGCGGCCCCAGGGCGCCGGGATCTTCCCCGCCATGGCCGGCGTCGATGGCAATCAGCACGTCGCGCTTGGCGCTCGGCGACGGCGCCAAGCGCACCGGTGGCACCGCGGCGGCGGTGGTCGCCGCACTGGGCGCATCCGGCGCGGCGCCCTCGTCATACAGATCGACCACCAGGCGATGGCCGTACTGCTGGTTGGGCGGCAGGCTGAAGCTGCGAGGCGTCACCCGCGCGGACAGGTCGATGACGATGCGCAGTTCGGTGGGCGTACGCAGCGCCGAGCGCAGGCCCTTGATCGGGGTATTTTCCACGGACAGCTGTTCCAGCGCGGCCTTCATCTGGCCGGCCGGAATATCGATCACCAGGCGGTCCGGCGCGCTGAGCGTGAACACGCTGTGCTCGACCGGCCCGGCGAGGTCGAAGACCAGGCGCGTGTTGTCCGGTGCACGCCACAGGCGCACCCCCTGCACGTCGGCGGCCATGGTCTGCGCCGAAATCCCGAGGAGCATCGCAATCCCGACGAACGCAGCGGCGACTCGCATAAGTTTTTCCATCCGCTTGCTCATTCCGGCAGCGCCAGCGCCTGACACCAGGCCTCGCCGCGCGGGCTGCGCGGACTCAGCCACAGCGCGCGACCGGCTTCATGGGGGCTAATGGTAATGTCCAGGTCGGCCCTTGGCAAAACGCCGGCGCCGCGCTGCGGCCACTCCACCAGACATAGGGCATCGCCGGCGAAGTAGTCGCGAATGCCGAGAAACTCCAGCTCCTCAGGGTCGACCAGCCGGTACAAATCGAAGTGATAGATGCGCGCGGTCGGCAGCTCGTAGGGCTCCACCAGGGTGAAGGTCGGACTCTTGACCGCCCCCGCATGCCCGAAGCCGCGCACGATGCCGCGCGACAGCGTGGTCTTTCCGGCGCCCAGATCGCCATGCAGAAAGATCACGCCCCGCCCTTCACTGACCGTCGCCAGGCGCGCCCCCAGGGCCAGCATGGCCGCTTCATCGTCGGCATACAGAGTCAGTTCAGACATGGGGCATGTTCCTCCAGTAATTCTCGTATGACTGCAATCAGGTCGCTGGCCGCCAGTCCGCGGCCGCCGGCACCGAGTCGCACACCGGCGCGAGCATGCAGCCAGACACCGAGACAGGCGGCCTCGAACGCCTCCAGGCCCTGAGCACGCAGTGCGCCCAGCAGCCCGGCGAGTACATCGCCGAGCCCGGCGCTGGCCATGGCCGGATGGCCCTGATCGCAGAGCATCAGCCGACCGTCCGGCGCGGCGATCAGGCTGCCGGCGCCCTTGAGCACCACCACGGCGTCATGGCGCCGGGCCAGTTCCAGTGCCGCAGTGCGCCGATCGGCCTGCACCGCCGGGGTGTCGATGCCCAGCAGGCGCGCCGCCTCGCCGGGATGCGGCGTCAGCAACGCGCCGGCCGGCAGGCGCACAGTGCCGGCAGCCAGCAGATTCAATGCATCGGCGTCCCATACCTGCGGCTTGGCACAACTACTTAGCGCAGATAACAGACTGCGTCCCCAGGCACCCTGCCCCAGCCCAGGTCCGACCACCAGATGACTGGCGCGTGCCAGCAGCGGCAGCAACTGGTTGGCCGAAGACAGGCCGGCGGCCATGACTTCAGGACAGCGCGCCAGCGCGGCGGTGGTGTTTTCCGGTCGGGTGGCCAGCGACACCAGGCCCGCACCACTGCGCAAGGCCATTTCCGCCGCCAGCAGGCCGGCGCCACCGGTGCCGTGCTCTCCAGCGACTACCAGCAGATGACCGAAACGGCCCTTGTGATCGCTGGGCCGGCGCGGCGCCAGACGCGGCACCACTGGCCCGGCAAGACGCTGTGCCAGCCAGGGCGTGTCCGCGACCAATGTCGTGTCCGCTTGCAGATCATCAAAAATCAGTTCGCCAACCACATCCGGTCCGATACCACTGAACAACCCGAACTTCAGACCGATGAAGGTCACCGTCAGTTGCGCATGCACGACACAGCCCAGCGCCCGGCCGCTGTCGGCACACAGGCCCGAGGGGATATCCACGGCGAGGATTGGCAGACCGCTGGCGTTCATGGCGGCGATGACGGCCGCGTCGGGCTGGCGAACCTCGCCCTGCAGACCGGTGCCCAGCAGCGCATCGACCAGCACGCCGGTCAGCGGCGCATCGGCATGCCAGGGCTCGACCACCACGCCCGCCCGCAGCGCTTCGGCATGCGCCGTGACCGCATCGCCGTGCAGCCGTGCAGGATCACCCACCGCCAGCACGCGCACATCCAGCCCGCCACGCGCGGCCAGGATCGCCAGCAGATAGCCGTCGCCGGCATTGTTGCCGCGCCCGGCCAGCACGGTCAGTTGCCGTGCATTCGGCCAGCGTTGCCGCAGAGCGCGCCAGGCGGCGTGGGCAGCGCGCTGCATCAGCTCGTAACCGGGCGCGCCGGCGGCGATCAGCCGGGCGTCGAGGTCACGCACCTGGGCGGCGGAATACAGGGCGGTGGGCAGTTCGTCGCGAGAGCGTGCCATGGGTCACTCCGATGTCTGGCAGAATTATACGCATCTTCATCAACCCGCCGTCCCGCCATGTCCGCCACCCTTCCCGATCCCGCTCAACTCGCGCAGTCCATCAAGGACTGGGGCCGTGAGCTGGGCTTCCAGCAGGTCGGTATCGCCGACGTCGAGCTGGACGAACACGAACGGCGCCTGCACGAATGGCTGGCCGCCGGCTACCAGGGCGAAATGGGCTACATGGCCGCCCATGGTCACAAGCGCTCACGCCCCGCCGAACTGGTGGAAGGCACCCTGCGGGTGATCTCGGTGCGCATGGATTACCTGCCCGGCGACACCGAGATGACCCGGCGCCTGGGCGATCCCGAACAGGCCTACGTGTCGCGCTACGCCCTAGGCCGCGATTACCACAAGCTGGTGCGCAAACGCCTGCAGCAGCTGGCCGAGCGTATCCAGGCGGTGGTCGGCCCGTTCGGCTTCCGCGCTTTCGTCGACAGCGCACCGGTGCTGGAAAAGGCGCTGGCCCAGCAGGCCGGGCTGGGCTGGATTGGCAAGAACACCCTGCTGCTCAACCGCAAGGCCGGCAGCTGGTTCTTCCTCGGCGAGCTGTTCGTCGATCTGCCGCTGCCGGTGGACGAGCCCGTCACGCACGACCACTGCGGTTCCTGCCATGCCTGCCTGGACGTCTGTCCGACCGGCGCGTTCGCCGGGGAGCGGCTGCTGGATGCGCGGCGCTGCATCTCCTACCTGACCATCGAGCTCAAGGGCGCGATTCCGGAGGACCTGCGCCCGTTGATCGGCAACCGGGTATTCGGCTGCGACGACTGCCAACTGGTCTGTCCTTGGAACCGCTTCGCACGGCCCAGCGCGGAAACCGACTTCCTGCCGCGCCACGGCCTGGACAACAGCCAGTTGGCCGCGCTGTTTCGCTGGAGCGAGGAGGAATTCCTGCAGCGCACCGAGGGCTCGCCGCTGCGCCGCGCCGGCTATCAGCGCTGGCTGCGCAACCTGGCGGTGGGCCTGGGCAATGCGCCAAGCACCATCGCGGTGATCGAGGCGCTGGAACTGCGCCGCGACGATCCGTCGGAGCTGGTGCGCGAGCATGTCGCCTGGGCGCTGGCGCGGCACGGGCGCGGTTAGATTTCGCGGTACAAAAGACTTGCGGCAAGTCCGCTCCCAAAAAAGCGGCGCGGAGCGGAATCTGTGGGAGCGAATTCATTCGCGAGTTTTTGGTTCGGTGCGCACCCAAATGGCGGCTGGAAAGACGCCGACCGCCCGTTTCCATCAGGCCTTGATGAAATGCTCGCGGTAATGGCGCAGCTCGGCGATGGATTCGCGGATGTCGTCCAGCGCCAGGTGGCAACCCTTTTTCTGGAAGCTTTCCTTCACCGCCGGCGCCCACAGGTCGGCGAGGATCTTCAGAGTGGACACGTCCAGGTTGCGGTAATGGAAGTAGGCTTCCAGCGTCGGCATGTAGCGGTAGAGGAAGCGACGGTCCTGGCAGATGCTGTTGCCACAGATCGGCGAGGCGCCCTTGGGCACCCACTCCTCCAGGAAGGCCAGGGTCAGCGCCTCGGCTTCGGCGACTTCGATGTGGCTCTCGCGCACCCGCTGGGCCAGGCCGGACTGGCCATGGGTGCGGGTGTTCCATTCGTCCATGCCGGCAAGAATCGCGTCGCTCTGGTGGATGGCGATCACCGGCCCTTCGGCAAGTACGTTGAGCTGGCTGTCGGTGACAATGGTGGCCATTTCAATGATCTGGTCCTTGTCCGGATCCAGACCGGTCATTTCCAGGTCGATCCAGATCAGATTCTGGGCATTCAGCATGACGGGGCTCCTTGAGTCGGGCGGCGCAGTCTAGTGGTCGGACCGGCTGAGTCAAATACTCCGCTTCCTGACAACGCTTTGCCAGAACGAATCGTCGCACCCCAGGCGCCGCCATGCGCCGTGATAGAATCCCGGCCTTTCCCCGACCAGGCTTCAGCATGTCCAAACGCCAACTCTCCCGCCGGCAAAACTGGCGTATCGGCAAGATCCAGGACGAGCGCGCCGCCCGCGCCGCCAAGCGCGAAGAGCGCATGCTCGACGAACTGGAAGGCGGCGATCTGGGCCCTGAACAGCATGGCCTGGTGATCGCCCACTTCGGTGTGCAAGTGGAGGTTGAGGACAGCGAAGGACAGCTTTGCCGCTGCCACCTGCGCGCCAACCTGCCCACGCTGGTCACTGGCGACCGGGTCGTCTGGCGCGCCGGCAATCAGGGCCACGGCGTGATCGTTGCCCAACTGCCGCGCTCCACCGAGCTGTGCCGTCCGGACACGCGCGGCCAGCTAAAGCCGGTGGCGTCGAACGTCGACCAGATCGTCATCGTCTTCGCGCCGTTACCGCACCCGCACGCCAACCTGATCGACCGCTACCTGATCGCCGCCGAGCACGCCGGCATCCGCCCGCTGCTGCTGCTCAACAAGGCCGACCTGCTGGATGAGGAAAACGCGACATTCATCGACGGCCTGCTGAGCACATACCGCTTCCTCAAGTACCCACTGCTGGAAGTTTCCGCCCATGACGGCGCCGGCATGGCAGCATTGCGCGCGGCGCTGGATGACCGCATCAGCGTATTCGTCGGTCAGTCGGGGGTGGGCAAGTCATCGCTGGTCAACAGTCTGTTGCCGGGGGTTGACCTGAAGGTCGTCGCACTCTCGGAACTGACCGGCAAGGGCACGCACACCACCACCACAGCGCGGCTGTTCCATTTCCCGGAGGGCGGTGACCTGATCGATTCCCCCGGCATCCGTGAGTTCGGCCTGGGTCATGTCAGTCGCGACGATGTGGAAGCCGGTTTCATCGAGTTCCGCGACCTGCTGGGCCACTGCCGCTTCCGCGACTGCAAGCACGACCGCGAACCGGGTTGCGCCCTGCTGCAGGCGCTGGAAGAAGGCCGCATTCAGCCGCAACGGATGGCTAGCTACCGGCACATCATCGCCAGCCTGCCGGAACGCGAGTATTGAGCCAGCCGGGGCCTAGGGTGATCAACGCCTGCGTTGGCCACCCACGCACCCGTTCGAAAGGATCGGCAGGCACAAAGCCGCAACCCCGCCGGCCGGCGTAAAGCCGGCCCATAGGGCGCGAAATTACTGCTGCTTCAGCTCGTCCATCTTCAGCGGGCCGTCGCGAAACAGGTCCATGCGCTGCTTCACCTGCTCGGCCGGCACCGGCGGCGGTGGCGCCTCCTCCAGCGGAGGCAGGCGGCCACCCGAACCATCCGGCTCGCCTTCCATCGCCTGCTGCGCATTGCGGGTCAGCACCACGATGTCGATGCGACGGTTGGCCGGATGATACGGTTCGGCGCGGTTGTACAGCGCCGCCGAGGCGTAACCGACCACCTGGGCAACGTTCTCTTCCGGATAACCCCCAGCGACCAGCGCACGCCGGGCGGCGTTGGCGCGCTTGGTGGACAGCTCCCAGTTGCCCTCGAAACCGTGCGCCGCCGTGTACTGGCGGGCATCGGTGTGGCCACTGAGGGTGATCTTGTTGGGCACGGTGATCAGGGTGTCGCCGAGGGCCAGCAGGATGTCCTCGAAAT
>DATJDB010000262.1:0-13467 GCA_035497635.1 Pseudomonas sp.
GATGCGATTGCGCCCGGCTGGGCCGGGCGCAATCCGCCGTTGCCGGCATCTAGGGCAGCAGGATCACCTTGCGGCATTCGTCCTGATGTTTGTCGAACAGCTCGTATCCCTTGGCGGCCTCTGCCAGGGGCAGGCGGTGGCTGATGATGATCTCGGGCGATAGTCGACCCTGTTCGATATGTTCCAGCAGCTGCGGCAGCAGCGCCTGGACGTGGGTCTGTCCCATCTTGAACGTCAGCCCCTTGTCGAAGGCATCGCCGAACAGGAAGCCGTGCAGGAAGCCGGCATAGACCCCCGGCACGCTGACCACGCCACCCCGGCGTACGGCGGCGATGCACTGGCGCAGCACCTTGCCGACGCTGGTTTCCAGCTTGAGGGTGGCCAGCACCGTCTCCGTAGTGCTGCCCTTGGCTTCGAAACCCACCGCGTCGATGGCGGCATCCACGCCGCGCTGCCCGGCGGTCTGCTCGATGATGCGGGCGGCCGGATCGTCGTCCTCGGCGAAATTGATCGGAATGATGCCGTAGGCTTCCTGGGCGAACCGCAGCCGGTTGGCGAATTGGTCGATCATGAAGATCTGCTCGGCGCCGAGCAGGCGTGCGCAGGCCGCGCTCATCAGCCCCACCGGTCCATTCGGGCGTGTCGGATGCGGTGGGCAGCGCCAGGCGCCGTCGGTTCCTGGGGCGGGATCGGCGTGCGTGCTAGCCGGGTTGCGCCCAGCGGTTGCGGCTGAATTTCAGGCGCACGCGCAGGCGCCGGTGCTGGTCGGCCGGCAGGGCGTCACGGGGAATGCACAGGCTCTGGCTGAACCAGCGACCGGGGCGGCGGTAACGCAGCACGATCAGTCCGGGCAGCGCCAGACTGTCCGGCAGCAGGCGCGCCGCCTGCCAGCCCTGCGCCGGGCTGAACAGCTGCCAGCCGCTGGCCGTGCGGCGCAGGCCGCGCACCGCCGACGGCGAGCGCAGGAGCAATTGACGCGGCAGTATCCACACGGCGTGCAGGCCGCAGAGCAGAATGCCGGCGAGGCGCGCCGCGCTTGGCAGATCGGCGAGCAGCAGGGCCAGCAAGGCCAGCGCCAGAATCAGCAGGTAGGCCGCCAACAGCCCGCGCGAGGGCCGCCAGCGGCATTCGAAGCCGTCACTTGGGCTGGACACGGTCCAGGATCATTTTGACGATGCGGCGCAGGTCCGCGTCTTCGGGCTCGCCGCGCTGCATGAACCAGCCGAACATGTCCTGATCTTCGCATTCCAGCAGGTTGCGAAAGCGCGCCTGATCTTCCGGGTCCAGGCTCGGATAAACCTCCTGAACAAAGGGCACCAGCAGCACGTCCAGTTCGAGCATGCCGCGACGGCTGTGCCAGAAAAGACGCTTGAGTTCGATATCGTCGGCCATGCGAGGCTCCTTAGCAGAGAGGCCGGCATTATAGGGGCTGCCGGCGTTTCGTCACGAGCTGACCGGGTGGTCGTCGCTGACAAGCACCGGACGGAGCTCTATGATCTGCCCTTTCCATATGGAATCCCGGGATAACCATGGCCGAATCCGCCTTTTTTTGCCCCCTGACCCACGAAGGGGTGCTCGCCGTGCGCGGAACGGACGCCGGCACCTTCCTGCAGGGCCAACTGACCTGCAACATCCAGTATCTCGCCGGCCGCGCCAGCCTGGGCGCGCGCTGCACGCCCAAGGGGCGCATGCAGTCGAGCTTTCGCATCCTGCCGCAGGGCGATGGCTTCCTGATGGCCATGGCCGGCGAGCTGGTCGAGCCGCAACTGGCCGACCTGAAGAAATACGCCGTATTCTCCCGGGGTACGCGACTGGCGGACGAGAGCGCGCAGTGGGCGCGTTTCGGTCTGCGGAACGGGGATGCCCCGCTGGCGGTGCTCGGGTTGAATCTGCCCGCCGAGGCCAACGCCCTGCTGGAAGCGGACGGCATGCTGGCCGTACGTCTGTCCGATGGGCGCGCCGAACTCTGGGCGCCGGCCGAACATGCGACCCGCGTGCAGGCTAGTCTGGCGGCGCAGCTGCCCGAGGCACCGCTCAACGACTGGCTGCTGGCGCAGGTGCGCGCCGGCGTCGGCCAGGTGTTCGGCGCGACCCGCGAGCTGTTCATTCCGCAGATGATCAATCTGCAGGCGCTGGATGGCGTCAGTTTCCGCAAGGGCTGCTACGCCGGCCAGGAAATCGTCGCGCGCATGCAGTACCTGGGGCGCCTGAAGCGGCGCATGCACCGCCTGGCGGTGTCGGTCGAGACAGTGCCCGAGCCGGGCACCGAGCTGTTCTCGCCGGTGCATGGCAGCAGCGTCGGCGAAGTGGTGCTGGCGGCGCGCGCCGCCGGGCAGATCGAAGTGCTGGCCGTGGTGCAGCAAGATGCGCTGGAAGACGGCCGGCTGCACCTGGAAAACACGCAGGGCCCGGCCCTGCAACCGCTGGACTTGCCGTATGGCCTGGACAGCGAACGGGAAATTCAACGCTGATAGGGAGCGGAGCAGTACATGAGCCAACTGGTTGAGCAGATTCAGGATGAACTTCTACAAGCGATCGAAGACGATGCACTCATCCTGCCGACGTTGCCGGAAGTAGCCATCCGGGTGCGCGAGGCCGCCGAGAATCCCGATATCGGCACTCACGCCCTGAGCCGGGTAATCAGCAACGATGCCGCGCTGAGTGCGCGGCTGATCAAGGTGGTGAACAGCCCGCTGCTGCGTGGTAATCGCGAAATCAACGATCTGCAGGGAGCCGTCGACCGGCTGGGCATCAACTATACCTGCAGCCTGGCCGTCGGCCTGGCCATGGAGCAGATGTTCCAGGCCACCCACGAGGCGGTGGATGCCAAGCTGCGCGAGGTCTGGGTCAGAAGCACCGAAGTCGCCGCCATCAGTCAGGTACTGTGCCGGCATTTCACCCGGTTGCAGCCGGATCAGGCGACCCTGGCCGGCCTGGTGCACCAAATCGGTGTGCTGCCGATCCTTACCTATGCCGAGGAAAACGACCTGCTGCTCAGCGATGCCACCAGCCTGGACCATGTGATCGAGCGCATCCATCCGCAGTTGGGTGAGCGCATCCTGCGCGCCTGGGAATTTCCCGAGGCCATCGCCTGTGTGCCCGGCCTGATGCAGGATTTCACCCGCGATTCGCCGGCAGTGGATTATGTGGACATCGTGCAGGTGGCCACTCTGCAGAGCCTCCTGGGCACCCGTCATCCCCTTACCGCACTGGACTGGGAAAGCGTTCCGGCGTTCACCAAGCTGGGCCTGAATCCGAAGGCGGACATCCAGTCCGATCAGGATCTCAGCGGCGCCCTGCGCGTGGCCATGAGCATGCTGCAGCAGTAAACCGGTCAGGCGGGCATCGCGGGCTCGCCAGCGGCGGGTTCGCTGTCCAGAATGATGCAGTCGCGTCCGCTGTCCTTGGCCTGGTACAGGCAGGAGTCGGCGCGCTGCAGCCAGCTGTTCCAGTGCTCGTCGGGGCGCAACAGGGTGCCACCGATGGAGACGGTCACCGTGCCGCCCGGGCCGACCAGTTGCCGGCGGATGCGCTGGTGCAGCTGCTGGGCGACCTGCCGCAGACCGTGTGCGTCAGTGTCCGGCAGCAGCATCAGGAATTCCTCGCCGCCGAAGCGATAGAGCAGGTCGGTGCCCCGGCTGCAGCGCTTGGCCAGGGCCACGAAGTCCACCAGCACCTGATCGCCGGCCGGGTGGCCGAAGCGGTCGTTGATCAGCTTGAAGTGATCCAGGTCCATCACCAGTAGCGCCTGCGGCTGCTGATGCCGCCGGTGGCGAGCGACGGCAGTCTGCAGATCGTCATTCATCGCCCGGCGGTTGCGGGCTCCGGTCAGCGGATCCTGGATGGCCAGGGATTCCAGCTTTTGGCGCTGGGTGCGGGCGCGGGAGGCGAAGATATGCGTCAGGGTGCCGGCCATGATGGCAGTGACTAGAAAGGAAACCAACTGACTGTTATTGGCGACGATCGTGCCGGGGTACAGAAGGGCAGTGACGGCAATGATGGTCAGTAATCCCAGGGTGGCGGGCAGAGCGATGCGCGGAGTCGCCAGGAAGAAATTGATCAGTATCAGCGGGTAGACCCAGAACACCCCGCTGATGCCGAGGCTGACCGACACCAGAAAGGCCACTATGGAAAAAATGAAGACCAGCACGACGCCGGCTTTGGCCGTGTCGTGAGTGATCCAGGCGAAAACGACGGCGCCGATGGTGGCCAGCACCATAGCGGCATCGGCAATGGCCACCAGGTAGTTGCCGTCCAGTAGGCGGAAGACAATGAATGGCGCAACGCCAATTATGCCGAACAGGCTCATCAGGCTAAGAATGGCGAACGGCGGGTCGTTACGCAGGCGCCGCCAGAAACGCAGAAGGATCCTGTCCATGGGCCATCTTTTCTTATTGTTATGCTGAGAGGTCGGGGCAATCCCTTCCCGGGTCGATATCAGTTTGCCACCATTTCGATCGGAAAAGCGACAGGTGGATCACAGCTCCGATCAGGACTTGCGGGCCAGCAGCACGGCGCGGCGCGGCGCGGGCAGATTTTCAACCGTTTGCGTTGGATCATTCGGATCGAGAAAGTCGGCCAGCGACTGGAAGCGCATCCATTCCGTGCTGCGCTGTTCGTGTACCGAGGTATCGCTCACATCCACGCAGCGCACCTCGTTGAAGCCGGCCCGGCGCAGCCAGCGCTCCAATGCCGGCACCGAGGGCAGGAACCAGACATTGCGCATCTGCGCGTAACGATCCTCTGGCACCAGCACCGCCGACTCATCACCCTCGATGACCAGGGTTTCCAGCACCAGCTCGCCGCCCGGCAGCAGGCAGTCCTTCAGGGCCAGCAGGTGATCAATGGGCGAGCGGCGATGGTAGAGCACCCCCATGGAAAACACCGTGTCGAAGCCCTGCAGATTCGCCGGCAGTTCCTCAAGGGCGAAGGGTAGATGCCAGACGGGACGCTCCGGCAGATAGCGGGCCATGGCCAGGAACTGGCAGAAGAACAGCCAGTTTGGATCGACGCCGAGCACGCTGTTCGCGCCGGCGCCCAGCATGCGCCACATGTAATAGCCATTGCCGCAGCCGACATCCAGCACGCGCTTGCCGCGCACGTTCAGGTGCGGAGCGACGCGCGCCCATTTCCAGTCCGAGCGCCATTCGGTATCGACTTCGATGCCGAACAGCGAGAACGGCCCCTTGCGCCAAGGTGACAGGCCCATCAGTGCGGCGCGCAGTTGCTCGCGTTGTTCTTCCGAGCAGGGGCCATCCAGACGGAATTGCTCCTGCAGCTCGATGGCTTCCGCATGCAGCGGCGGCAGAGCGTCCAGCGCCTGGCGCCAACGGGTCAGGTCGCCATGGCCACGCGCCAGTTTGTCGGCGAACTGTTGCGGCAGCTCGGTCGCCCAGGCGGCCAGCGGGGTACCGGCCAGATGCCGGGACAGCGAAGTGAAATCAATCATGGCAGGGCAATCAGCGAGGCGAAGTTGAGGCACTGGAACCAGGGCACGACATGGGAGAAGCCGGCCGCCAGCAAGCGTTCGCGATGCTGTTGCAGGCTGTCGGGCTGCATGATGTGCTCGATGGCGCTGCGCTTCTGGGCAATTTCCAGCTCGCTGTAGCCATTGGCGCGCTTGAAATCCAGGTGCAACTCGGTGAGCAGCGCCTGTTCGGCGGGATCCTCAAAGCGCAGCTTCTCGGAGAGAATCAGCGCGCCGCCCGGCAGCAATGCCCGGCGAATGCGCGCCAGCAGCTCGGGGCGCTGTCCGGGGGCGACGAATTGCAGGGTGAAATTCATGGCCACCAGCGAGCAGGGCTGGTAGTCAAACTGCAGGATATCGGCTTCCTCCACCGTCACCGGCAGCAGCTCCTGGAACATGGCGTCCTGGGCCTGTAGGTATTCCCGGCAGCGCGCCGCCATGGCGGCGGAATTGTCCACGGCGATCACCTGGCAGCGCTCGGCCTTCACATGCCGGCGCAGGGCCTGGGTGACGGCGCCCAGGGAGCAGCCCAGGTCATACAGGATGCTGTCGGGCCGGGCGAAGTGGCCGGCCAGCACACCGATGTTCTCGACGATGGTGGGGTAGCCCGGCACCGAGCGCTTGATCATGTCCGGGAAGACCCGGGCCACGTCCTCGTTGAAAACGAAGTCGGGCACCTGGCTCAGGGGCTGGGTGAAGAGGCGATCGGTTTCCTGGGACATGCGGCGCTAACGGTTTGGCTGGAAAGGCGCGCATTTTAGGGCTTGTGACCGCTGCTTTGCGAGACCGTCCGTGCCTCAGCCGCTCGCCTGGGAAACCTTGCCCGTCTGCGCGGTGCCCGCGCGCGGGGTCAGCAGGCGCCGGCCGAGGGCCATGCCGGGCCGTTCGACATAGCGATGCAGTAGCGCGGCCAGCGCGACCACCGCCAGTACCGCAACCGGCGCCAGCAGCGTGTCGAGCAGCGCCGGCCGGCCGTCGCGGAACAGCAGCGGAACGAGATTGCCGAGCGCCATGAACACGGCGAGGTGGCCCAGATAGATGGCGAACGCCCAGCGACCCAGGTGGCGGAGCAGGCCGCGATGCAGCAGGCGCGAGACCAGCCCGCCCTCGAAGGCGAAGATGAACAGCGCGAGGGCGAACAGCGCGACGGCGTAGAGATCGCGATACGCGTAGGCGCTGTCGAGGATCAGCGCCAGCAGCGCCAGCACCGTGACTTCCAGGAGGGTGAAGGCGCGCTGGCCGAGCGGCAGCAGACGCAGGCTCAGGTGCAGCGAATAGGACAGGGCGCCCAGGCAGAAGCCGCCGAGGCCCATGAGCACGCTGCGGCCCAGACCATCGACGCCACTCAGCAGGCCCCAGAGCGCGGCCGCCAGGCACAGCAGGCAGGCGCCGTCGCGGTCGCGCGGCAGGATCAGTAGCACCAGGCCGAACAGCAGGCTGAGGTAGAAGCCGATGCCGAGGCTGGCAGCGGCCGGATTCAGCGACAGGCCGTCGGCGCCGGGCAGCCAGGCCGGGAGCAGCAGCAGGTTGGCCAACAGGTTCGGCGCGGCGCCGACCATGTGGGGCAGCGCGACATCCAGCAGCAGAAACAGGCCAAGCAGACACAGGTGCAGCGGCAGGATGCGGAAGCTGCGCGCCGCCACGAAGCGCGCGAACAACGTCGCCGTGGTCAGGCGCTGGCCATAGGCATGGAACAGCACGAATCCGCCGAGCACGAAGAAGAACTGCACGAACGGTGCGCTGTTGCGAAACAGCTCCGCGCCGCCTGCGCCCAGCAGCAAGGGGGTATGGAAGATGGCAATGGCCAGGGCCGCCAGGCCGCGGAGGCTGTCCAGAACACTGAAACGGTGGGTGCGAGGCATCGATAAGTCCCTTTACGTACGGGGGCCCGTGATGCCGGACTGCGGAGCGGAACCCGTGAGGAGCCCGACTGGCGATTCCGGCCAGCCGGAGCAGCCGGCGTGCGGCTGAACACCTCAACAGTAGCTGCTGTGCGAAAAAGTGCTAACGGCTCGACACGCGGTGCGCGTGCCGTATCTCAGAACAGCACTTGGGCCACATCGGCGAACTTGCGCGCGAAATGTACCGTCACGCCTTCGCGCAGGTATTCAGGCAGTTCCTCGAAATCGCCCCGGTTCGCCTCCGGCAGAATCAGTTCAAAGATCTTCTGCCGGCGCGCGGCAATGATCTTCTCCCGTACGCCGCCGATAGCCAGCACCTGGCCGGTGAGGGTCAGCTCGCCGGTCATCGCTACGCCCTTTTTTGGCTCCTGGTTGCGCGCCAGCGAGAGCAGGGCGCTGGCCATGCTGATGCCGGCGCTGGGGCCGTCCTTGGGCGTGGCACCTTCCGGTACGTGCAGGTGCACGAAGGCCTGATCGAAGAACACCGGGTCGCCGCCGTACTGCTTGAGGTGCGAGCTGATGTAGCTGTAGGCGATCTCGGCCGACTCCTTCATCACCTCGCCGAGCTTACCGGTGAGCTTGAAGCCACGGTTAAGGGTGTGGATGCGCGTGGCTTCGATGGGCAGCGTGACGCCGCCCATGCTGGTCCATGCCAATCCGGTGATGATGCCGATGCCTTGCAAGCGCTGCTCGCGCCGGAACACCGGAATACCGAGCGATTCTTCCAGATTCTTTGGGCCGATGCGGATGGTCAGCTCGGGATCCTCAAGCAGGCGCACCACCGCCTTGCGCACCAGCTTGCCGAGCTGCTTCTCCAGCTGACGCACGCCAGCCTCACGGGCATAGCCTTCGATGACCGCCCGCAACGCCGCATCGCTGACCGACAGCCGCTGCTTCGGCACGCCGGTGCGCTCCAGCAGGCGCGGCCACAGGTGACGCTTGGCGATAGCCAGTTTTTCCTCGGTGATGTAACCGGACAGACGGATGATTTCCATGCGGTCCAGCAGCGGCCCGGGAATCGAATCCAGGGTGTTGGCTGTGCACACGAACAGCACCTTGGACAGGTCCAGGCGCAGGTCCAGGTAGTGATCGAGGAATTCGGCGTTCTGCTCCGGGTCGAGGGTCTCCAGTAGCGCCGAGGCCGGATCGCCCTGGTGGCTGGCGCCCAGCTTGTCGATCTCGTCCAGCATGATCACCGGGTTCATCACCTCGACGTCCTTCAGCGCCTGCACCAGCTTGCCGGGCAGGGCGCCGATGTAGGTGCGCCGGTGGCCCTTGATCTCGGCTTCGTCGCGCATGCCGCCGACGCTGAAGCGGTAGAACGGCCGGCCGAGGGTTTCGGCGATGGACTTGCCGATGCTGGTCTTGCCCACGCCCGGCGGGCCGACCAGCAACACGATGGAGCCGGCAACCTGCCCCTTGAACGCGCCGACGGCGAGGAACTCGATGATGCGCTGCTTGATGTCGTCCATGCCGGCGTGGTGCTTGTCGAGCACCTTGCGGGCGCGCTTGAGATCCAGCTTGTCGGTGCCGTAGGCGCCCCAGGGCATGCTGGTCGCCCAGTCCAGGTAATTACGCGTCACTGCGTATTCCGGCGAGCCGGTTTCCAGGATCGACAGCTTGTTCAGTTCCTCGTCGATGCGCTTCTGCGCCGCCGGGGGTACGTCCTTGCCTTTGAGGCGGGCGCGGAATTCGTCGGCATCGGCGCTCTTGTCGTCCTTGGTGATGCCAAGCTCGCGCTGAATGATCTTCAACTGTTCCTTGAGGAAGAACTCGCGCTGCCGGTCGCCGATCTGCCGGTTCACCTCGGCGGACAGTTCCTTCTGCAGGCGCGCCACCTCGATTTCCTTGCGCAGCAGTGGCAGCACTTTCTCCATGCGCTTGAGCACCGGCACGCAGTTGAGCACCTCCTGTAGCTCCGTGCCGGGGGCGGTGGTCAGCGCGGCGGCGAAATCGGTGAGCGGTGAAGGATCGTTGGGGCTGAAGCGGTTCAGGTAGTTCTTCAACTCCTCGCTGTACAGCGGATTGAGCGGCAACAGCTCCTTGATGGCGTTGATCAATGCCATGCCGTAGGCCTTGACCTCGTCACGCGGGTCGCTGGCGCTCTGCGGGTATTCCACTTCGACCAGATAGGGTGGCCGCCGGCGCAGCCAGCCGCGGATGCGCACCCGGGTCAGCCCCTGGGCCACGAACTGCAGCTTGCCGCCCTCCTGACTGGCGTGGTGCACGCGCACCACGGTGCCGTGCTCGGGCAAATCGTTCAGGTCGAACTCGTTGCCGTCGCCCTCGACGAAGAACAGCGCCAGGCAGTGGTGCTCGGTGTTGGCCACCCGCTGCAGGGTTTCGCTCCACGGGTCCTCGTTGACGATCACCGGCAGCACCTGGGCCGGAAAAAATGGCCGGCCCTGGATGGGGATCACATACAGCTTTTCCGGCAAGGCCTGGCCGGGCAGCGCCAACTGGCCGCTGACGGTTTCGATGGTTTCCGGGGCGTTGTCCTGATCGTTCATGGCACACCTGAGCAGCAATCTTTGGGATTAGATGGGCTCGGGCGCCGCGCATTTCAACTCGGCTGGCTTGTGACGGGCGGAAGGGCTCTATCAGGGCGTCTACTCTCTTGTGTGGCTCCTGGTTCGCAGCATTTCGCTCGCACAATCCCCGAGGAACACGCCCATGTCCTGGAACAACCCCACCTGGATAACCTTCGTGCTGTACATCCTGGCGATGGTGCTGATCGGCTTCATCGCCTACCGCTCCACGAAGAACTTCAACGACTACATCCTGGGTGGTCGCAGTCTGGGAAGTTTCGTCACGGCGCTGTCAGCCGGGGCGTCGGACATGAGCGGCTGGCTGCTGATGGGTCTGCCGGGGGCCATCTTCGTCGCCGGCCTGTCGGAGAGCTGGATTGCCATCGGCCTGATCGTTGGCGCCTGGCTCAACTGGCTGTTCGTTGCCGGTCGCCTGCGCGTGCACACCGAGCACAACCACAACGCCCTGACCCTGCCTGACTACTTCACCCACCGTTTCGAGGACACCAGCCGTCTGCTGCGTATCTTCTCGGCGCTGGTGATTCTGGTGTTCTTCACCATCTATTGCGCTTCCGGCGTGGTGGCTGGCGCGCGGCTGTTCGAAACCACCTTCGGCGTTCCCTATGACTACGCCCTGTGGATCGGTGCGGCGGCGACCATCCTCTATGTGTTCGTCGGCGGCTTCCTGGCGGTGAGCTGGACGGATACGGTGCAGGCCTCGCTGATGATCTTCGCGCTGCTGATCACCCCGCTGTTCGTGATCCTCGCACTCGGTGACATGAATGCTGCCATGGACACCATTGCCGCCCAGGACCCCTCCAACTTCGACATGTTCCGTGGCCTGTCCTTCATCGCCATCGTCTCGCTGTTGGGCTGGGGCCTGGGCTATTTCGGCCAGCCGCACATCCTGGTGCGCTTCATGGCCGCCAGTTCGGTGAGAGCCATTCCGCGCGCCCGGCGTATTGGCATGGCCTGGATGATCCTCTGTCTGATCGGCGCCGTAGCGGTCGGCTTCCTGGGTATCGCCTATTTCGCCGGCCATCCCGAGCAGGCCGGTCCGGTGACCGAGAACGGCGAGCGGGTGTTCATGGAACTGGTAAAGATTCTCTTCAACCCCTGGGTGGCCGGCGTGATTCTCTCCGGCGTGCTGGCGGCAGTGATGAGTACGCTTAGTGCCCAGTTACTGGTGTCTTCCAGCGCCCTGACCCAGGACTTCTACAAGGCCTTCCTGCGCAAACAGGCCTCGGAGCGTGAGTTGGTGTGGGTCGGCCGGACCATGGTGCTGATCATCGCGCTGATCGCCATCGGCATCGCCTCCAATCCGGACAGCAAGGTGCTGGGCCTGGTGTCCTACGCCTGGGCCGGTTTCGGCGCCGCCTTCGGCCCGGTGGTACTGATCTCGGTGCTGTGGAAGCGCATGACCCGCAACGGCGCATTGGCGGGCATGCTGGTGGGCGCCATCACCGTGGTGGTGTGGAAGAACTATATCGGCCTGGGACTTTACGAAATCATTCCCGGCTTCATCCTCGCCAGCCTGACCATCTATGTCGTCAGCCTGCTGGGCCGGGAGCCGGCGGCGGACATTCAGCGGCGCTTCGATATTGCCGAGAAGGAATACCAGGACGCGCACATCTGAGGAGCCGCTCAGCGCACCCGTGGCGCCGCGCTGACGCCCTCCAGCGTGGCGAAGGAGGTGTCCTTGGCGGTCAGCAGGAAGTCGCGCATAAACGGGGCATCGAGCATGTCGGCGCGAATGGCCGCGCACAGCGTGGCGAACAGGCCCTTATCGCCCAGCCGCTTGGCGGTCACATAGCCGCGGGAGCTGTATTCGTGCAGCGCCCAGTTGGGCAAGCAGCACACGCCGCGTCCGCTGGCCACCAGTTGCATCATCATCACCGTGAGTTCCGCCGTGCGTATCTGCCCCGGCTCGACGTCGGCCGGTTCCAGGAACCGGGTGAAGATGTCCAGTCGATCGCGCTCCACTGGGTAGGTGATCAGGGTTTCCCGTTGCAGGTCTTCAGGCACCACGTAGGGTCGGCCGGCCAGCGGATGCTGATTGGCCACCGCCAGCAGCGCCTCATAGGTAAACAGCGGCACGTAGGTGATGCCGGATAGCTCCAGCGGATCGGAGGTCACCACCAGATCGAGGTCGCCGCGGGCCAGCGCCGGCAGCGGCGCGAAAGAAAAGCCCGAGGCCAAGTCCAGCTCCACTTCCGGCCAGGCGTCACGGAACTGATCGATGGTCGGCATCAGCCACTGGAAACAACTGTGGCATTCAATGGCCATGTGCAGGCGGCCGGCGGTGCCACCAGCCAGGCGCGCCAGGTCGCGCTCCGTGCCACGCAATTGCGGCAACACGGCGTCAGCCAGTTGCAGGAGGCGCAGGCCGGCGCTGGAGAAACGCACCGGTTTGGTCTTGCGCACGAACAGCGGCATGCCCAGGCGTTCCTCCAGCTCCTTGAACTGGTGGGACAGCGCCGACTGGGTCAGATGCAGCCGTTCGGCTGCCTCCACCAGGCTGTCCGATTCGCGTAACGCATGAAGGGTTTTCAGGTGGCGAATTTCCAGCATTGCGCAACTCTCCAGGGTGACGGCACGCCTATGAGCAATGTTCATGAATGGCGCGAGTGTGGCGCAGGAGATAAGGAGAAGTCGAGAGCCGGCCCAGGTGGTCGGGCTGAACTATGCTGTAACGGCGTCGTCATCCACCGAGGATCACCGCCATGAAAAATCACGACTCCCGCAAACAGGGCAAGAAGAAGCCGCAGCGTACCCCGCAGGAAAAACGCCAGGCCAAACGGGCCAGGAAATCAGGGGCAACTCTGCTGGGCAGCCATGCTCCGACGTAAGCGCCGTCTTGCGCGCGTCCGCCCGGGCGTATCAGCGATGCGGATGGAGCAGCATGTTCAGTTCATCCACCACCACCGCCCAGTCGGCGTCGTCGAGGATTTCTTCCTTGAGCAGTGCCGCCTGGGAGGTTGTCCAGAAGGGCGCGTCGGCCACCTTCATGCCGGGCGGCAGCGGCGAATGACGGGCGATGAAGGCGTCGATGCTGGCTGCATCGGATTCCAGGCCCAGTTGCTTGAACAGGCTGGCCAGGCTGTGGACTGGCTGTTCCATGGCATATCTCCGGCATGTGTGAGCGTGTCTGTAACCATAGTTCAGCCCCGGGTTCAGAAGCCGGCGAAGCGCAGGTAACTGGCGGTGATCGCATCGCCCCAGATCAGCGCGATCCAGCCGGCGATGGCCAGGTAGGGGCCGAAGGGGATGGGCGAGCCACGCGCCGCGCCGCGCAGTTTCAGCAGAATCACCCCGAGCACCGCGCCGACCAGGGAAGACAGCAGAATGGTCAGCGGCAGGATCTGCCAGCCACCCCAGGCGCCAAGCATCGCCAGCAGCTTGAAATCACCGTAGCCCATACCTTCCTTGCCGGTTAGCAGCTTGAACAGCCAATACACCGACCACAGGCTCAGATAGCCGGCGACCGCGCCCCACAGGGCGTCTTCCAGGCTGGTGAACAGGCCGAAGTGGTTGGCGATCAGGCCCAGCCAGAGCAGCGGCAGCACCAGCG
>DATJDB010000263.1:0-11437 GCA_035497635.1 Pseudomonas sp.
GCCTGCAGCTTCGGCATCATCAATGCCCTGTGGCTGGAAACCACCCAGAACCTCGACGAGGAGGTCGCAGGTGGTGACTGAACCCCGCCCCTGGATGCGACGCGGCGCCAGCCGCGTCGCATCCCTGCTGCTGGCCACACCGTTGGCGCTGCTGTTGCTGATCCATCCGGCGGCCATGCTGGATGCCGAAGGTGGCTACAGCCACGGCGTGCTGATGCTGGTGATGTGGGGCATTTCCAGCGGCTTCATCCACGGCGTCGGCTTCTATCCGCACCGCCGCCTGTGGCGCACGCTGTTCCATCCGCTGGGCGGCTGGCCGCTGATGGGGCTGGGCTATCTGATTCTCTGGCGCGCCCAAGGCTGAAAGCCTGCACAGAACCCTGTGGGGTCCGGCTTTATACCGGCCTACGGTGCCAGGCTTGCGCAGCGGCTGCGGCCCGCGCGGCAGGCAGCAGCAAACAAACCGACCGATTGAAGCATTCCGGTGCTTTTGGCTCACGGCCGAATCGGCGAGAATGCCCGGCTTTCTCGCCACGCCGGAGTTTTCCGTGGAATTGTTGAAACAGAAGATCCGCACCGCCGGTGTGGTGTTGTCCGATCAGGTACTGAAGGTCGATACCTTCCTGAATCACCAGATCGACCCGTTGCTGATGCAGCAGATCGGCCAGGAATTCGCCCGGCGTTTCCGCGACGCAGGTATCACCCGAATCCTCACCCTCGAGTCGTCCGGCATCGCGCCGGCGGTGATGGTCGGCCTGGAACTGGGCGTGCCGGTGGTGTTCGCCCGCAAGCACCGCTCGCTGATTCTCAAGGACGATCTGCTCACCGCCCAGGTGTATTCCTTCACCAAACGGGTGGAGAGCACCATCGCCGTGGCCGCCCGCTACCTGGGCCCCGAAGATCGCGTACTGATCATTGACGACTTCCTGGCCAACGGTCAGGCGGCCAGGGGACTGGTGTCGATCGTTCGCCAGGGCGGCGCCAGCGTGGCCGGGCTGGGCATCGTCATCGAGAAGTCATTCCAGCCCGGGCGCGGCGAACTGGAAGCCATGGATCTGCGCATCGAATCCCTGGCGCGCATCCGTTCGCTGGACGGTGGTCAGGTGGCGTTTATCGAATGAGCCGAGCGCGGTTTTCTGGCCGGCGTGCCGCCGGAACGGCGGCCAAGGCGAGGCCTTGACCGCCCCACGTCCGCTCCGCAAACGAAAAAGCCGCCCGAGGGCGGCTTTTTCGTGACAGGAAGGTCGGCTTACAGGCCGGACATTTCCTTGATGGCGGCGCGCATCTCGTCGTCGGAGCAGTCGCTGCAAGTGCCCTTCGGCGGCATGGCGTTCAGGCCGGCGATAGCGCTCTTGACCAGACCGTCCAGCCCCCCCTTGGCATCGGCGCGAGCCTGCCAGGCGGCGGTGTCATGGTTCTTCGGCGAGTCCAGCAGGCCGGTGCCATGGCACGCGGTGCAGAACTTGGCGACCACATCGGCGCCACTGCGTGCGGCACCACCCGCGGCGGCGGCAACGGCGCCAACGCCCTTGCATTCCTGACCCTGGATGCACACTTCGCCAACCGGCTTCAGACGCTCGGCGATCGCTTCATTGGTCGTAGCCTGAGCGCTCACCGCCCACAGGGCCAATACGGCAGCGTTGGCCACCAGAATCTTCTTAGTCCAGTTCACCTTACACCCTCATCGTGGCTAGAAACGCTCGCGGCCACGGTTCGCGAGCGGGCGGGATTATAAACGGAAATATCCCGATGGACAGCATGACCATTTGTAGCAGTCAACCGGCCGCACCGAGGCCTGGGCTATTTCCACCTCGCATCCTTATAACTAGTAGCACTAAGCCATGCAGAACAATTCTTGGGAGTCGGGAACTTTCTCGCTTAACGTCCGCATACCTTCCAGTTCTCTCTAAAAACGGACCTAGGCCTATGCAAATCGTTATAAGGACCCTGTTCGTCGGAACGATGGCATTGCTGTCGACCGGCGCCCTGGCCAGCGAAACCACTTCCAATCCACAGGCCCGCCTGCTGGCTGCGGCCTGCGCCAACTGCCACGGCACCGACGGCAAACTGGGCGGGGCCATCCCCGCCATCGCCGGCCGCCCGGCCGTTGCGCTGGAGAGCCAACTGCTGGCCTTCAAGCAGGGCAAGGTAGCCAACGCGACCATCATGGATCGCATCAGCCGCGGCTATTCGGACGACGAGCTCAAGCAGCTCGCTCAACATTTTTCGCGCATCGGCCGCTGAGGGAGCCTCACCATGTCATCGAATCAGAATTCGTTTACCTCGCGCCGCAGCCTGTTGAAAGCCATCGGCGCGGCCTCGCTGCTCACCGCCGTGGGCGGCTGCAGTCTGCTGGCCAGCGGCCCGTCGGCCGGACGCGTGGTGGTGATCGGCGGCGGTTTCGGCGGCGCCACGGCGGCCAAGTACCTCAAGCTCGGCAACCCCAACCTGGACGTCACCCTGGTCGAGCCGAAAAAGCAGTTCCATACCTGCCCGTTCTCCAACCTGCATCTGGCCGGCGAGCTGCCGATGACCGCCATCGCCCACGGCTACGACGAGCTGCGCGAGGTCTATGGCGTGCGCGTGGTGCATGCGCTGGCCGATGACATCGACCCGGTCGGCCACAGCGTGCGCCTGAGCAACGGCAGCACCCTGAAGTACGACAAGCTGGTGCTCTCACCCGGCATCGACATTCGCTGGAATGCCCTGGAAGGCTACGACAAGGACGCCGCGCAACTGGCACCCCACGCCTGGCAGGCCGGCGACCAGACCGTGCTGCTGCGCCGTCAACTGGAAGCCATGGATGACGGCGGCGTGTTCGTCCTCAGCGCGCCCGGCAACCCGTTCCGCTGCCCGCCCGGCCCGTACGAGCGCGCCAGCCTGATTGCTCACTATCTCGCCAAGCACAAGCCGCGCTCCAAGGTGCTGATCCTCGACGCCAAGGACAACTTCTCCAAGCAGGGCCTGTTCACCCAGGGCTGGAAGGAACTGTATGGCGAGCGCATCGAATGGGTCGGCCTGTCCGGCGACGGCAAGGCGGCCCGCGTGGACGCCGCCAAGCGCGAGGTGTTCACCGAGTTCGGCACCCGCCACAAGGCCTCGGTGCTCAACGTGGTGCCGCCGCAGAAGGCCGGCTTCATCGCCGACCGTGCCGGCGTGACCGATGCCAGCGGCTGGGTGCCGGTGAATCCGCTCACCTTCGAATCCACCCAGGTGAAGGACATCCACGTGGTCGGTGACGCCACCGTCGCCGCGCCGATGCCCAAGTCCGGCTTCTCGGCCAACACCCAGGCCAAGGTCGCCGCCGCCGCCATCGTCGCCGAGCTGGAAGGCCGTCAGGCGCCCGAGCCGTACTTCGTCAACACCTGCTACAGCCTGCTCAGCCCCGACTACGGCATCTCCGTGGCGGCGGTGTACCGCGTCCAGCAGGGCAAGCTGATTGCAGTCAAGGAGTCCGATGGCGTGAGTTCGATCAAGGCCGGCCGCGATACCCGCCGTCTGGAAGCCGACTACACCCGTGGCTGGTATTCGGCCATTTCCCAGGACATCTGGGGCAGCAAGGCCTGATGGCCGAGCATCTGAGCGCCGTGCTCTGGGCCGGCGCGCTGCTCGGCGTGGCCTATGGCGCGGTCGCGCAATGGAGCCGCTTCTGTCTGCTGCGCGGCCTGTTGCACCAGTGGTCGGGACAGGACGGGCGGCTGTTGCGCGCGTTCGCCCTGGCGCTGCTGGTCGCCGTGTTGGCGACCCAGGCGCTGGCCGGCTGGGCAGGTATCGACCTGAACCAGACTCTGTACCGGCAGAACAGCCCGGCGCTGCCACTGATCTTCACCGGCGGCCTGCTGTTCGGCATCGGCATGACACTGGCCAACGCCTGCACGGCGCGCTCACTGGTGCTGCTCGGCACCGGCAATCTGCGTTCGCTGGTGGTGCTGCTGGTGCTGGGCATCAGCGCCTACATGACGCTGTCCGGCGTGCTGGCGCCGCTGCGCGTGGCGCTGGAACAGGACCTGCGCATCGGCCTGCCGGCTAACAGCCTGCCCGGTCTGCTGACCGTCGTCGGTGTGCCGGACAATCTGGCGAGCGGCCTGGTGGTCAGCGCGCTGATCCTCGCGCTGCTGTCGTTCTGCCTCGGTCATCGACCGTTCCGCCAATCGCCACGCCACTGGCTGGGCGCCGTGCTGATCGGTCTGCTGATCAGCGCCGGCTGGGGCATCACCGGAGTAATGGGCGCCGACGACTTCGAGCCGGTACGTCTGGCCTCGCTGACCTTTGTCGCGCCGGTGGGCGAAAGCCTGCAATACCTGATGCTGTCCACCGGCAGCACGCTGAGCTTTGCGGTGGTGACGGTGGCCGGTGTGCTGCTCGGCAGTCTGCTGCGCGCGCTGCTGGCCGGCGAGTTCCAATGGCAGAGCTACGAGTCGCCGCGGCAGATGGGCCGGTCGCTGCTCGGCGCGGCGCTGATGGGCATCGGCGGCGTGCTGGCGCTGGGCTGCACCCTCGGTCAGGGGCTGACCGGCGCTTCCACCCTGGCCCTGACCAGCCTGCTGGCACTGATGGGTATAGTGCTCGGCGCCCGGCTCGCCTGGCGTCACTTCTCGTAAATCGTCCCGAAGGATTCCCGCGCATGTCCCGATCCGTCGCCCTGCCCCGCCTGCTGCTGATGCTGCTGGCCTCCCTGTCACCGCTGGCCGCGCAGGCCGACGATCGCTGGCAACGGGTCGAGGCGGTTCGCGCCGCCGTTGGCGAGGCGCAACCGCTACACGACGGACTGGCGCTGGAGCTGCCGTTCGTGGCCGAGGACGGTTCGTCGGTGACACTGGGCATCGCCTTCAGCGGCGCGCTGCCGGCCGGTGAGTACATCGACAGCGTGCGGGTGTTCGCGCCGCACAACCCGCGCCCGGAAGTGATTGATCTGCTCTACCACGGCGCCACTCCGGTGCACGTCAGCACACGCATGCGTCTGCGCGAAAGCCAGCCGGTGTTCGCCGTGGCCACCAGCAACCAGGGCCGGCGCTGGCTGGCGGTGCGCGACGTGCGGGTCACGGTCAGCGGCTGTCTGGCGCCGACCGCCACCCAGCAAGCGCCCGTGATGGCCAACCCGCGCGTGGCGCTGGCCGGCAAGCCGGCGGCCAATCAGCCGTTCACCCTGCGCGCCATGGTCGCCCACCCGATGCTCACCGGCGTGACCGCCGATGGCAGCCAGGGCGAGCCGCAACTGGTGCGTGAAATGCGCGTGCAACTGGCCGGCCAGCCGCTGTTCGCGGCGCGCTTTTACACCGGCACCGCCGCCAACCCGTTCGTCCAGGCACAGCTGAGCACGCCGGCGGCGGGTGAACTGGAAGTCGTCTGGCAGGATCAGCAGGGCGCGCAGCTGCGCGAGGCGCGCCCGCTGAGCTTCTAAAAGAAGCAGGTCTAGAAGTTCGCTGGCGTGGTGGCGCTGATCAGCCGGGCCGGCACTTCGTAGGGATTGCGGAAGCGGTGCGGCTGGTTACTCGGGAAGTAGTAGCTGTCGCCGCATTCCAGCACGAACACCTGCTCCCCCACGGTCAGCTCCAGTTGCCCCTCGATCACCACACCGGCCTCTTCGCCTTCGTGAGAGAGCATCTCCGCGCCGGTGTCGCTATGCGGCGGGTAGGTTTCGTCGAGCATGGACAGCGCACGGTTGGCAAACGCTTTGCCGATCAGTTTCATGGCCACCGAGCCACCGCCGATGTCCATCAGCTCATCGGCCTTGTAGACCACTTGCGTGCGGCTTTGCGCCTGCATATCCAGCGCAAAGAAATCCACCAGCGACATGGGAATGCCCGACAGCACCTTCTTCAGCGAGCTGATGGAAGGACTGACGCTGTTCTTTTCGATCATCGAAATGGTGCTGTTGGTCACCCCGGCGCGCTTGGCCAGCTCGCGCTGGGACAGGCCCTTCGTCTTGCGAATGGATTGCAGTCGAACACCGACGTCCAATGACAGGTTCCTCCTCCGGAACGGAACGGGCGAAAAGTGCGCAGTATCATGGCGACAGTGTTCAGTATTTTCAACAGCGATGACCGTGGGCCGTCGCCTTTCTCTGGCCAGCGTAAAGCCGAGGACGCTATCGCGCCGACGCCGGTTCGCCGGGTTGTGCGGAGCGTGAGCCTCCGGGTCCGTAGCGGAAGATATCCAGCCCCTCGCTGCTGATGCCTGGCCGCTTGCGCGCTAGCAGATCGGCCAGCAGCCGCCCGGAACCACAGGCCATGGTCCAGCCGAGGGTGCCATGGCCGGTATTGAGGAACAGGTTGTCCAGCGGGGTGGCGCCGAGCACCGGCGTGCCATCCGGAGTGGCCGGGCGCAGGCCGGTCCAGAACTCCGCCTGCATCAGCTCGCCGGCGCTGGGGTAGAGATCCCCGACGACCTTTTCCAGGGTCTCCCGGCACCGCGGATTCAGGCGCAGGTCGTAGCCGGCAATCTCGGCCATGCCACCGACACGCATGCGCTGCTCGAAGCGGGTGATGGCCACCTTGTAGGTCTCGTCGAGCACGGTGGAGGTCGGCGCGGCCGTGGGGTTACTGATCGGCACGGTCAGCGAATAGCCCTTGAGCGGGTAGACCGGCAGGCGAATGCCCAGCGGCGCGAGCAATTGTGGGCTGTAGCTGCCCAGCGCCAGCACGTAGCGGTCGGCGGTCTCCAGACGACCGTCGATCCAGGCGCCGCTGATGCGCCCGCCCCGTTGCTCGAGGCGTTGCAGGTTGCAGCCGAAACGGAACTCCACACCCAGGCCACGGGCCAGTCCGGCCAGTTGTTCCGTGAACAGTCGGCAGTCACCGGTCTGGTCGTTGGGCAGGCGCAGGGCGCCGCTCAACCGGTCGGCGACCGATGCCAAGGCCGGCTCGACGCGGGCGATGCCGGCGCGGTCGAGCAGCTCGTAGGGCACGCCGCTGCGTTCCAGTACCGCGATGTCCTTGGCGGCTGCGTCCAGTTGCGCCTGGGTACGGAACAGTTGGGTAGTGCCCAACTGCCGGCCTTCGTAGGCAATGCCGGTTTCGGCGCGCAGCTCGTCCAGACAATCGCGACTGTATTCGGCCAGGCGCACCATGCGCTCCTTGTTCAGCGCATAGCGAGCGGCGGTGCAGTTGCGCAGCATGCGCGCCATCCACAGGTACTGGGCCGGGTCGGCGGTGCAGCGAATGGCCAGTGGCGCGTGGCGCTGGAACAACCATTTGAGGGCTTTCAGCGGCACACCGGGCGCAGCCCACGGCGAGGCGTAGCCGGGCGACACCTGCCCGGCGTTGGCAAAGCTGGTTTCCAGCGCCGGCCCCGGCTGGCGATCGATCACCACCACTTCGAAGCCTTCCCGCGCCAGGTAATAGGCGCTGCTGATGCCGATGACGCCACCGCCCAGGACCATCACTCGCATGCCAACCTCCCACTGCCAAGCCGGATCTGTTTGACTTCGAGTCTACGAAGTACCACCTGGTGTTATTCGCCATTAAACGAACTACCTTGGCGAAAAACACTCAGCCAAAGGGCTTATCACAGGAAGATTCCCCATGGGCAACGGCCATCAGACACGTCGAGAGCTGGACCGCATCGACCGCAACATCCTGCGCATCCTGCAGGAAGAAGGGCGCATTTCCTTCACCGAACTGGGCGAGCGGGTCGGCCTTTCCACCACGCCGTGCACCGAGCGGGTGCGGCGCATGGAACGCGAGGACGTCATCCTCGATTACAGCGCACGACTCAACCCTCAGCTGCTCAAGGCCGGGCTGCTGGTGTTTGTGGAAATCAACCTGGCCTACAAGTCCGGGGACATCTTCGAGGAGTTCCGCCGCGCCGTGCTCAAGCTGCCGCAGGTGCTGGAATGCCATCTGGTATCGGGCGACTTCGATTACCTGATCAAGGCGCGCATCTCGGAAATGGCCTCCTACCGCAAGCTGCTCGGCGACATCCTGCTCAAACTGCCCCATGTGCGCGACTCCAAGAGCTACATCGTCATGGAGGAGCTGAAGGAAACCCTGAAATTGCCGGTGCCAAGCTAGCCGTTAAACCAGAACCTGACGGGTCGTGGCGATCAGCCGGTGCACCTGCGCCTCGATGTGCGGCTCGATCCACACCTCCGGCCGCCGGCCATTCGGGCACGGCAGGCGCGGCGTGGTACCGAACAGCCGGCAGATCAGCGGGCGCTCGGCGTAGACCTCGCAACCCTGCGGCCCGAGGTGTACGCAATTCAGCTCGGCCAGCGCCGCGTCATGTTCCGCATCGCTTTTCACCGGCAAGCGGGCCATCTCCTCGGAGGATGCCGTCACCGGCCCGCAGCAGTCATGGCAGCCCGGCACGCACTCGAAGCCGGGTATGCGGCCCCGCAGGTAGCGGATCTTCTCGCTGACACAGGACATCGACGCTTTCTCCGGGTTGACGGTGGCCGGGCAGCTTGCCTGACCCGGGCGGCCTAAGCCAACCGCCGCGCAGCGGCGAGTGGCTTGGCAAGCGGCAGCGCCGCGGCCTACCCTGCGTAAAACTTTCCACACAACAGGATCGCCGACATGCTCCGCGCGCCGGATTCGCACGCCGCCTCCTATTACGCCGCCACGCGCAACCGGCAACTGGAGCTCCCGAGCCTGACCGGCACGCTGCGTGCCGATGTGTGCATCGTCGGCGGCGGCTTCACCGGTCTGAACGCCGCGCTGGAGCTGGCCGAACGCGGCCTGTCGGTGACTCTGCTGGAAGCCCGGCAGATCGGCTGGGGCGCCAGCGGCCGCAACGGCGGACAGCTGATTCGCGGTCTGGGCCATGACCTGCAGCGCTTCGCGCCGCAGCTCGGCGCCGACGGGGTGCGCGAACTCAAGCGCATGGGACTGGAAGCGGTGCAGCTGGTGCGCCAGCGCATCGAACGCCACGCCATCGACTGCGACCTGACCTGGGGCTATTGCGACCTGGCCAACAAGCCTGCGCATCTCGACGATTTCGCCGCCGAGCGCGAGGAGCTGCTGACCCTGGGTTATCCCCATGAACTGCGCCTGCTCGGCGCCGATGAACTGCCGCAGGTCATCGACTCGAACCGCTACGTGGGTGGCATGGTCGATCTTGGCTCCGGTCACCTGCATCCGCTCAACCTGGCGCTCGGCGAAGCGCAGGCCGCCGCCGAGGCGGGCGTTCGCTTGTTCGAACAGTCGCCGGTCACGCGCCTGGAATACGGCGCCCGGGTGCGCGTGCACACGCCTCACGGCCTGGTGGAAGCCGACAGCCTGGTGCTGGCCGGCAATGCCTATCTCGCCGATCTGGAGCCGGTGATTGGCGGCAAGGTGCTGCCCGCCGGTAGTTATGTCATCGCCACCGAGCCGCTCGGCGCGGCGCGCGCCCGCCAGCTGATTCCGCAGAACATGGCGCTGTGCGACCAGCGTGTGGCGCTGGACTATTTCCGCCTGTCCGCCGACCACCGCCTGCTGTTCGGCGGCGCCTGCCACTATTCCGGGCGCGACCCGCAGGACATCGCCGCCTACATGCGACCCAAGATGCTCAAGGTGTTCCCGCAACTGGCCGATGTGCGTATCGATTTCCAGTGGGGCGGCATGATCGGCATCGGCGCCAACCGTCTGCCGCAGATCGGTCGGCTGCCCGGCCACGCCAACGTCTATTACGCCCAGGCCTATTCCGGCCACGGGCTGAACGCCACGCACCTCGCCGGCAAACTGCTGGCCGAAGCCATCGCCGGCCAGCAGGGCGGCGGCTTCGACCTGTTCGCCAAGGTGCCGCACATGACCTTCCCCGGCGGCCCGCACCTGCGCTCGCCGCTGCTGGCGCTGGGCATGCTCTGGTACCGGCTCAAGGAACTGCTGTAACGCTAGGCGGCACACGCCGGTTCCAGTCGCAGCGCCAGCCGCCGATTCTGCGGACTGTGCGGGCGCAGCTGCAGCCGCTCGCTGACCAGCGCCCGCGCCAGGGCGTGCTGACCGCCACGCCGCGCCGCTTCCAGCAGAGTCAGATCGAGCAGATCGCGCTGGGCATGGCTGCCGCCGAAGCGCTGGGCGATGAGGCGCAGCGGGCGCAGCAAGCGCACGCACTCGGCGTACTCGCCGGCGGCGAAAGCCTGGATGGCCCGGCACAGCGGCTGGCCCACCTCGGCGGTGAAGCGCTGATTGTCGGCCTCGCCGGCCATCGCCCGGCGCTGGGCGGCAAACAGGCGTTCAATCGCCTGCGCACGGCCGGCGCCGACGAAGGCCTGCATGGCGTGGGCATCGTTGAAGGCGTAGTTGCCCGCCTCGGCATGCGCTTCCCACAGGTCGGCCAGCGGCTGCCAGCGCGCACCCAGGTCCACGCCCAGCAACTGCAGGCGCCAGAGCAGCGCCGAGGCATCCACCAGGTCAATCGCCAGCGCTGAATGGCCGCCAAAGATCGGTCCGTCGAACAGCGCCAGCACCTCGTCGAGTTCTTCCCGATCCAGGTGATAGAGCGCCAGATGCCACCAGTTGTGCACCTGGAAGAAGCTGTCGCCGGCCCAGTGATCGACCCGCTCGCGCATCCAGGCGATGCCTTCCGCCGTGCGGTTCTGCATTTCCAGTACGTGTGCCACCGCGTGCTGCCCCCAGCCGTCGCGGGGCTGCATTTCCACGGCGCGCCGCCCGGTGCGTTCAGCGCCGGCGTAATCGGCATTCTCCTCCAGCCCGAAGGCGTGCATGCCGAGCAGAGCGTGGTAGCCCGGCATGTCCGCACCCCACTCCGGCAGCGCGCGGGCGATGCGGTCGCGCAACAGGCGCTGCTGGCCGGTGTAGAAATCAATGAGATGACCGGTCTGCAGCGCCAGGACGTCCCGTGGCCAGGCGATGCTCAGGTCTTCGAGGACCCGGCCGGCGGCATGCCAGCGGCCGGCCAGCAGTTCGCCGATTGCCGCCAGATGGGCGCGCTCGCGGGCGGTGCCCGGCAGGGCACTCGCGCTGCGATGGATGTCCTGGGCCACCGCCACGCCCTCCGCTTCCGTTCCCAGCAGATTCAGCCAGGCCTTCAGCACATGGGCCATGAGCAGCTCCGGGCGCCGCGCCAGGGCCGCATCGACCTCGGCCAGCGGGTCGCCGACATAGCATTGAAACCGGGCCAGAGCGGTCCGGTAGTGGGCCAGGCTGTCGGCATCGGCGCCGCTCACGGCCAGCCCCAGGTCATCACGCATCATCATGGGAAATCCTCCGCTATCAATCAGCGCATCCATAAGACGGCAACGCGCGCCGGATACGTGAGTCCTACGTTAGGCAGGAGGCCGACGGGCGCCTATAGCCCGCCCGCCGGCATTCTTGATCCAGCCGCCGACGGGCGACGAATGCGAGGCCTTCATGGATGCGCTGTCCCAACTGCTGGAAGCCGTGCACCTGAGCGCGGGTGCCTTCCTGCGGGCCGAGTTCCGCGCACCCTGGAGCATCCGCGCCCAGGTCGGTCCGGAAGACTGCCCGCTGCCGGACCCACCGCCGGCCTGCCT
>DATJDB010000264.1:0-2727 GCA_035497635.1 Pseudomonas sp.
CGACCTGCTGAGCTTCATGGGACGCCTGGACATTGAATTGGACGAACCCCACCAGACCTTCTGGACGGCCGGCCAGGTTGCCGCCTTGCAGCTGGTGGACGCCGTCAAGGACGCCAAGCACCTGCAGAAGAACCTGGGCCGCCACCTCAGCCAGTCCGCCGACACGGCGATGCGCCGCGCCTATGTCGAGCTGCGCCGGCAGTTGCTGTATGCGCTGCGCGAGGTGCAGGAACTGAACCGCTCCAACCTGCCCGAGGAGCAGTGGAACCACCGCCTGCAGCTGCTCGACGACAGCGCCGCCACGTTCGATGCGCGCTTCCGCCAGCGGCTGTTCGCCGGCATCCGCTCCGGTGAGCTGGACGGCCTGCAGACCAGCTCGCTGATGAACGACCTGGGCTATACCAGCCGCATCATCCAGAGCCTGCGCAACGTGCTGCTGATCAGCGAGGGGCACGAACTGTCCCGTCAGCTGCGGACCCTGATCGGCCAGCAGCAGGAACCGCTGATCCAGCTGCCCTGATCGCCGAGCCGGACGCCCCTCGGGGCGTCCGGCCTCACGCGAGCGCTGGCTTCTGCGCGAGGCTGAGCAAACCCGCCCTATGAGACTGATAGGCGATTGACAGGCGACAGAGTGCCGCACCTCGGGTATTGTTCCGCCCGTTTTCCGCAACAGAACGGGTTACCACGATGGACTATCCCGCCGGAGTCTCCGAACTCTCGATGTCGGTGCTGATGACGCCCGACAAGGCCAATTTCTCGGGCAATGTGCATGGCGGCGTGCTGCTCAAGTACCTGGATGAGGTCGCCTACGCCTGCGCCAGCCGCTATGCCGGCTGTTACGTGGTCACCCTGTCGGTGGATCAGGTGATGTTCCGCCAGCCCGTGCATGTCGGCGAGCTGGTGACCTTCATGGCCTCGGTGAACTACACCGGCCGCACCTCGATGGAGATTGGCATCAAGGTCATCACCGAGGACATTCGCGAACGCTCGGTGCGCCACACCAACAGCTGTTTCTTCACCATGGTGGCGCTCGATGGCAGCGGCAAGCCCACCATCGTGCCACCCCTGGAACTCAAGACCCGCGATCAGCACCGACGCTTCGCTCAGGCCGAACAGCGGCGGCGTATCCGTGCCGAGCTGGAACAGCGCTACAAGGCGTTGCGCGAAGACCAGCCGGGGCTCTGAGCCTCAGCGTTCCGCCAGCCCGTCCACCACCAGGCGATTGCGCCCGAGTTGCTTGGCCCGATACAGGGCCTGATCGGCGCGCTCGAACACCTCGTCGGCCACTTCCTCGTCCGGGCCGAAGCAGGCCAGACCGGCGGACAGGGTGACTGGCAGACGCTCGCCCTTGAAGTGGAAGGGGCAGGACTGGATGCTCGCCAGCAGTTCCTCGATCAGCGGGCGGGCGCCCGGCAGATCGTAGCCGGGCAGCAGCAGGACGAATTCTTCGCCACCATACCGGGCCAGGAAGGTCGCGGGCGGCATGCGTCGCTGGATGATATCCGCGATCAGCTTGAGCACCTTGTCGCCGGCCAGGTGACCGAAGCGATCATTGACCTGCTTGAAGTGATCGACGTCCAGCACCGCCAGCGCCAACGGTTCCGACTGATGACTGCGCCGCTCCAGCGCCTGCTGCACTTCGCTGTTCCAGGCCGTGCGATTGGCCAGCCCGGTGAGCGGATCACGCAACGCCTCGCGGCGCTGCTCGTTGAGCTGATCACGACAGACCTCCGCTTCCCGCTCCAGCTCCATGATGCGTGTCGACAGTTGCTGCAGGGAGCCGGTCAGCGCCTGATCGCGCACCTCGCGCTGCGAGCGCTGCTCCTCCAGGCCGTCCAGCAGCGCCTCCAGGCGACAGGAAATGCTCTGCTTGAGGCTGTCCAGATCCACCGCGCCGACCACTGTCGCCTGCATGTCGCCCACCTGACGGCGCAGCGAGTGATCAAGGCCCTCGGCCAGCGCTGAGCCTTCGGCCCGTTCGGCACCCAGGGCCTCCAGCCCGGCCTGCACATGGCTCAAACGCTCGTTGAGCCGGGACAGGAAATCCAGCAGCTGCAACTGATCCTCGCCCGCTTCGAGCACCAGCTCGCCCAGCCCGTCGATCAGGCTGACCAGCGCATCCGTCTCGACCTCGCCATGTAGGCGACCGAGCAGGCGCCGCAGCTGGATCTGATATTTCATGGGCAGCGCCGACTGGCTGAGCAACGCGCGCAACACTTGGGAGAACCCATCGATCAGTGTCTTGGCGCCTTCGTCAGCAGCGACCGGCACGGCTTCCTGGCCGCCCAGCAGCCGCTTGAGCAGACCCGCCGCGGGGTTGCGCTGCGTGACGGTGTGTTCGAGTGCCTGCCACTGCAAGTCAGCGAAGGCCTTGTGCAATACCACCAGTTCGACCTGCTGGGGCAGGACCCCGCTCAGGTTGCGGGCGAACTCGCCGGTGGCCTCGCGCAGCGACACGGGCAACGCCTGCCCTTCGAGACGCGCCACCTGGGCGGACAGCGCCACCAGTTCGCGGCTCATGCGGCTGGCGCGCAGGTATTCACTTTCCGCCAGCACGTTTTCCAGCCGCGGCAGCAAGGCGCGCAGACCGGACAGCGTTTCCTTGCCACGCAGCGCCTGGCGCAAGTCGCGCAGACACAGCTCGATGGCCGGCGAGGAATCGCGAATGGCCAGGCTGCAGCGCACCAGGGTACGGCGTAGCAGGTCGATCTCGGTGAGCAGGGCCTG
>DATJDB010000265.1:0-1628 GCA_035497635.1 Pseudomonas sp.
AAGCGCCCGTCGCGGGCGGTGTCGTACCACTGGTCCTGCCAGTGGCCATCAATCAAGAGACCCATTGCGTACTCCCCTTTGTTTCAGGGAAGTCTAGCGACGAGAGTCGACCGGATGGGTGAAGTGTTCCGGCCGTTCCTATCGATCAGTTCGATCGGTTGCGCTCAGCCCAATAGCGGCGGGCGAGGGCGAAGGCCTCCTCGCGCTCATGGCCGAGGCCGTGCAGCGCTAGGGCGATGGTGGCCTGTACCGCCAACTCGCCGTAGGCATCCTCGGCCTCGCCGCGCCAGACGGCCAGCAGGTGCGCCGGTTCCAGCCGCTCCGGCTTCACGTGACGCTGGGCAGACAGTGCCGGCCAGCTTTCATCGCGGGCTTCGCCGGCGGCGGTCAGGTACAACGCGGCGGGGCTGTCGGGATTGATCTCGATCTCGCCACCTTCGCCTTTAATGACGATGGCGGTGTCGCCGAGCAACTGGCTGGCGGAACGATGAATCTCCTGATAGCCGGGATGGAAGATGCTCTGCAGGCCGCAGCGGGCGCCCAGCGGATTGAGCAGGCGCGCCAGCGAGTGGATCGGCGAGCGCAGGCCCAGCACATTACGCAGGCCAATCATGTGCTGCAGACGCGGCATCCAGGCGCCGAGTGGGATAAAGGCCAGCTTGTGCTCATCCAGCGCGGCGCTCACCTGCTGCCAGTTCTCACACTGCGGAATGTTCAGCAGCTCGAGCAGGTCTTCGGTATACAGCCGCCCGGCGGTGTGCTCGCCGGCACCATGCACCAGCGTGCGCACACCCTGGTTGGCCAGACATTTGATGGCCAGCAGATACCAGTGCAGGTGGCGTTTCTTGCCGGCATAGCTGGGCCAGTCCAGATCCACCGCAATCGGCGGCGCGTCGAGTCGGGCGCGTACCGCTTCGGTGAAGCCGGCCATTTCCTCGGCGCTTTCCTCCTTATGCCGCAGCAGCATCAGGAAGGCGCCCAATTGCGCTTCTTCGGTCTTGCCGTCGAGCAGCATGCCCATGGCATCGCGTGCTTCCTCGCGCGTCAGCCCGCGCGAACCGCGCTGGCCCTTGCCGAGGATGCGTACGTACTGGGCGAAAGGATGTTCGAGCGAAGTATCGAGCGTCATATGCAGTTCGTCGGCTTGGGGAGGCCGGCCAGCTTGGCGGCCAGTTTGGCGGGGGTGCCCTTGAACAGGCTGTTGAGGTGCATGCTGTTGCCTTTTTCCGGCCCCAGTTGCTGCGCCGCGTATTTGATTAGCGGGCGTGTGGCCGGGGACAGTTGGAACTGCGCATAGAAGCTCTGCAGCAGGCGCAGGATTTCCCAATGCGCAGGCGTCAGCTCAAGCGCTTCCCGTTCGGCAAGCGCTTCGGCCACCGCTTCGCTCCAGTCTGCGCGGTCGGCCAAGTAGCCGTCCTTGTCCAGCGGGACGCTGCGTCCCTCGATCTGCAATGCGCTCATAGCCAGCCGTTGACCTTGTCGTACTGCACACACAGCGCGACGAATGCCGGGTAATCCACCGGCGTGACCCGGTCCGGCGCGCCAAGATCGCGGGCCTGAAGGTCTTCCAGCAGGGCATACAGGCGAACCGTTTCGGGCAACGCCTGCAAGAGAGTCCAAGCGTCGCT
>DATJDB010000266.1:0-9705 GCA_035497635.1 Pseudomonas sp.
ACGTTCCAGTATTTGTCCTAGGGCGTGCAGCATTTGCGCAAGGTATCGGCGAAAAGCTGGAACCTGTCGATCTGGCAGAACCGTGGTATTTAGTGGCTGTGCCGCCTGTTTCGATCAGCACTGCTAAAATATTTTCCGACCCATGCTTGACAAGGGATACGCCTGTCACTAACATGCGCACCGTTCTCAAGCAAAGCGGTCACAACGATTGCCAAGCGGTAGTTGAGAAGCGTTACCCAGAAGTGCGTAATGCTTTGATCTTGCTAAACAAATTTGTTGAAGCTCGATTAACTGGAACTGGAAGTTGTATATTTGGGGGCTTCCCAAACGAACAACAAGCTGCTAAAGTAGCTACCCAGATTTCAGAGTCACTACCAAGCTTTGTAGCACAAGGGGCAAACATCTCGATGTTGCACCGAGCACTACAAAACTTATCTGAACACTGATGATAGACATTGTGAGAATGTAAAACTCTACAGGGGCGTCGCCAAGCGGTAAGGCAGCAGGTTTTGATCCTGCCATGCGTTGGTTCGAATCCAGCCGCCCCTGCCATTAACCCTCACGGGTTGCGAGTTCCGATCAGTCATTGAGCAATACCCTACAGGGGCGTCGCCAAGCGGTAAGGCACCAGGTTTTGATCCTGGCATGCGTTGGTTCGAATCCAGCCGCCCCTGCCATATTCCAGAGCTGTTCAAAAAGCGCGCCTTTTTGAACAGCTTTTCAATTTCATCGGACCCAATCCAGGCAGGTACTGCGCGTGTCCAAGATGATGGTCTTCACGGGGAACGCTAACCCCGACCTGGCGCGTCGCGTCGTTCAGCAACTGCACATTCCCCTCGGCGACGTAGCTGTCGGCAAGTTTTCCGACGGCGAAATCAGCGTTGAAATCAATGAAAATGTTCGCGGTAAGGACGTCTTCCTGATTCAGCCGACCTGTGCACCCACCAACGACAACCTGATGGAACTGGTGGTAATGGCTGACGCCTTCCGCCGCTCCTCCGCGTCGCGTATCACCGCCGTGATTCCCTACTTCGGCTATGCCCGTCAGGATCGCCGCCCCCGCTCCGCCCGTGTGGCGATCAGCGCCAAGGTGGTGGCCGACATGCTGGCCAACGTCGGCGTCAACCGTGTACTCACCGTTGACCTGCACGCTGACCAGATCCAGGGCTTCTTCGATATCCCCGTGGACAACATCTACGGCTCGCCCACCTTGGTGGACGATATCGAAGATCAGCGCTTCGAAAATCTGATGATCGTTTCCCCGGATATCGGTGGCGTGGTGCGTGCTCGTGCCGTCGCCAAAAGCCTGGGTGTGGATCTGGCGATCATCGACAAGCGCCGGCCCAAGGCCAACGTATCCGAAGTCATGCACATCATCGGCGATGTCGAAGGCCGCACCTGCGTGCTGGTCGATGACATGGTCGATACCGCCGGCACCCTGTGCCTGGCCGCCAAGGCCCTCAAGGACCACGGCGCCGAGCGTGTCTACGCCTACTGCACCCACCCCGTGCTGTCCGGCCGCGCCATCGAGAACATCGAAGGTTCCGCGCTCGACGAAGTGGTGGTCACCAACACCATCCCGCTGTCCCCGGCTGCGCAGGCCTGCCCGCGCATTCGCCAACTGGACATCGCACCGGTGGTCGCTGAAGCGGTACGTCGCATCAGCAATGAAGAATCGATCAGCGCAATGTTCCGTAGCTGACGGCTCAGCCGTCAGCTATCGCGCTGAACACAAACGCCCCGCCTGACGCGGGGCTTTTTGCCGAACCGTCCGGACGCTGGTCGCAAGCGAATGGGCGACAAGGCTACTTTGGAGAAACTGCAATGACTAACTTTATTCTGGAAGCCGCTGCGCGTTCCGACTTGGGGAAAGGTGCGAGCCGCCGCCTGCGTCGTAACGAAAGCCTGGTTCCCGCCGTTATCTACGGTGGCAACCAAGAGCCTCAGTCGATCAGCCTGGTTGCCAAAGACCTGGCCAAGATGCTGGAAAACGAAATTGCCTTCAGCAACGTGATCACCCTGAACGTCGACGGCTCCAACCAGGATGTCGTGATCAAGGCCCTGCAGCGTCACCCGGCGAAAAACTTCGTCCTGCACGCCGATTTCCAGCGCGTGGTTGCCGGCCAGAAGCTGACCGCCACCGTACCGGTGCACCTGATCAACCAGGAATCCTCGATCGGCGTGAAGCAGCAGGGCGGCGAAGTCTACCTGAACGTTCCGGACGTTGAAGTTTCCTGCCTGCCGCAAAACCTGCCGGACGTAATCGAAGTCGACATCGCCAACCTGGAAGTCGGCCAGATCCTGCACATGAGCGACCTGAAACTGCCGGAAGGCGTTGCACTGGTCTCCCTGGCGCATGGTAGCAACCTGCCAGTGGTCAACATTCACGCTTCGCGCGTTGAAAAGGCCAAGCAAGAAGACGAAGGCGCAGCCGAGTAATTTACTCGACTGCCTGAAGGAAGGGCCCCTGACGTGACTGCCGTACAACTGATCGTCGGCCTGGGAAATCCAGGCCCCGAATACGACCAGACCCGGCATAACGCAGGGGCTCTTTTCGTTGAGCGTCTGGCCGACCGCGAAGGTGTGCGCCTGGCCCTCGACAAGAAGTATTTTGGCCTGACGGGTAAATTCACCCATCAGGGCCGCGATGTTCGTGTGCTGATCCCCACCACCTTCATGAATCGCAGCGGACAGGCCGTCGCCGCGCTGGCGAGATTCTTCCGCATCGAGCCGGAAGCCATACTGGTGGCCCACGACGAACTCGACATGCCTCCCGGCGTCGCCAAGCTCAAACAGGGCGGCGGGCACGGCGGGCACAACGGGTTGCGCGACATCATCGCCCAGCTCGGCAATCAGAACAGCTTCCACCGCCTGCGCCTGGGCATCGGTCATCCGGGCCACAGCAGCCAGGTCACCGGCTACGTACTCGGCCGCGCCCCGCGCAGCGAGCAGGAACTGCTCGACGCCAGCATCGATTTTGCCCTGGGCGTATTGCCCGAGATGCTGGCCGGCGACTGGATCAAGGCCATGCACAAGCTGCACAGCCAGAAAGCCTGATCACCTCCCCTTTACCGTCTTTATCTCCGCGAGGGATACACCATGGGATTCAATTGCGGCATCGTCGGCCTGCCCAACGTCGGCAAGTCCACCCTGTTCAACGCCCTGACCAAGTCCGGCATCGCCGCAGAGAACTTCCCCTTCTGCACCATCGAGCCGAACAGCGGCATCGTGCCGATGCCCGACGCGCGCCTCGACGCCCTGGCGGAGATCGTCAAGCCCGAGCGTGTGCTGCCGACCACTATGGAATTCGTCGACATCGCCGGCCTGGTCGCCGGTGCCTCCAAGGGTGAAGGTCTGGGCAACAAGTTCCTGGCCAACATTCGCGAAACCGACGCCATCGCCCACGTGGTGCGCTGCTTCGAGGATGAGAACGTCATTCACGTGGCCAACAGCGTCGATCCCAAGCGTGATATCGAAATTATCGACCTGGAACTGATCTTTGCCGACCTCGACAGCTGCGAGAAGCAACTGCAGAAGGTCACTCGCAACGCCAAGGGTGGCGACAAGGATGCCCTGGCGCAGAAGGCCGTTCTGGAAAAGCTCATCCCGCATTTTAGCGAGGGCAAGCCGGCCCGCAGCCTGATGAAGAACATGGATGAAGAGCAGAAGCGCACCATCCGCAGCTTCCACCTGCTGACCAGCAAGCCGGTGATGTACATCGCCAACGTGGCCGAGGACGGCTTCGAGAACAACCCGCACCTCGATGTGGTCAAGGCCATCGCCGAGGAAGAAGGCGCTCTCGTGGTACCGGTGTGCAACAAGATCGAGGCGGAAATCGCCGAACTCGACGATGGCGAAGAAAAGAACATGTTCCTCGAAGCCATCGGCATGACCGAACCGGGCCTGAACCGCGTGATCCGCGCCGGCTACGAACTGCTCAACCTGCAGACCTACTTCACCGCCGGCGTGAAGGAAGTGCGTGCCTGGACCGTCAAGGTCGGCGCCACCGCCCCGCAAGCCGCCGCCGTGATCCACACCGACTTCGAAAAGGGCTTCATCCGCGCCGAAGTCATCGCCTACAACGACTTCATCCAGTTCAAGGGCGAAAGCGGTGCCAAGGAAGCCGGCAAATGGCGCCTGGAAGGCAAGGAATACATCGTCAAGGACGGCGACGTAATGCACTTCCGCTTCAACGTCTGACGCCCCCGCTGGATCTCAGCGGACATGGACCCCGAACCCCTTGCAGCCACTGGCTGCAAGGGGTTTTTCATTTCCGCTTTTGCCTACCTAGTGTTCAGTGCAATCGCACCCCAACCGGGTAGGCAACCGGGTATGAGCACAGCTGCGGACACTCTACTTTTTCAGTAGGCGCAGACCGTTGAACACCACCAACAGGCTAACGCCCATATCGGCAAAAACCGCCATCCACATCGTGGCCTGGCCCGTTAGGGTCATGGCGAGAAACACGGCCTTGATCCCTAACGCCAGCACGATGTTCTGCTTGAGGATGGCTACGGTTTGTTGTGACAGGCGGATAAAGGCCGGAATCTTGCGCAGATCATCATCCATCAAGGCCACATCCGCAGTTTCAATGGCGGTGTCTGTTCCGGCAGCGGCCATAGCGAAACCGATTTCAGACTTGGCCAGCGCCGGCGCATCGTTGATGCCATCGCCAACCATCCCGACAACGTAGCCACGCTCTTGCAATGCTTCGATGGCGTGCAACTTGTCGACTGGCAGGAGGTTGCCACGCGCCTCGTCGATGCCTACCTGCTCTGCGATGGCTTCCGCAGTGTGCGAATTATCGCCGGTCAGCATCGTGGTCTTCACCCCAAGCGCATGGAGCTCCTCGATGGCCTGCCGGCTGGAGTCTTTGACGGTATCGGCAACCGCAAACATGGCAATGGCACGCTGTGAATTACACAGCACCACCACGGTTTTTCCCTGACGTTCGAGGCTTTCCAGTTTCAGTTCCAACTCAGGTGAGCAGAGGCCAAGCTCTTCCACCAAGCGGTGATTCCCCAGGTAGAAATCCATGCCCTCGATGGTGCCCCGCGTGCCTCTGCCCAGCAGGGCTTCAAACCCTTCAACGCTGGCAGGTCTCAAGCCATCCTCGGTTGCATGCCTGGCTATCGCCTGCGAAACCGGGTGGTCGGATCGACCAGCGAGGCTGGCGGCATAGGTGCGGTAAAGCTCTGCGTTCTCGTCAACCAACGGAATGTAATCGGTCTGCACCGGTTTGCCGTGGGTAATGGTTCCCGTCTTGTCGAGTGCCAGGAAGCCAAGCTTGCCGCCGATTTCCAGATAGATGCCGCCCTTGACCAGGATGCCTTTGCGCGCGGCCGCGGCGAGGCCACTGACAATGGAGACGGGCGTCGAGATCACCAGGGCGCACGGACAGGCGACTACCAGCAGCACCAGAGCGCGATAGATCCAGTCGTACCAGGGCTCGGCCATAAACAACGGCGGCACGATGGCGACAGCAAGGGCGAACAGGAATACGACCGGTGTGTACACCTTGGCGAACTGATCGACAAAGCGCTGGGTCGGCGCACGTGACCCCTGAGCGTCTTCGACCGCATGGATGATGCGGGCCAGCGTGGTGTTGGCTGCGGCGCCCATGACGCGAAATTCCAGCGAGCCGGCTTCGTTGATGGTCCCAGCAAAAACGGGATCGCCAACCGTTTTCTCCACCGGCAGGCTTTCCCCGGTGATGGGCGCCTGGTTGATGGTGGACTGGCCGGAAGTCACCTCGCCATCGAGGCCGATTCGCTCGCCAGGCCGTACCCTGACCAGCGCACCGACGACGATGCTTTTCACATCGACCTCAAGCCACGAGCCGTCGGCCTGTTGCACCGTGGCGCGCTCAGGGGTCAGGTCCATCAGGCCACGAATGGCGTTGCGAGCCCGGTCCAGCGACTTCGCTTCTATCACCTCGGCGACAGCAAAGAGGAACATGACCATGGCTGCTTCTGGCCATTCCCCAATCAGCACCGCACCGGTAACCGCAATACTCATCAGTGCATTGATGTTCAGATTACCGTTCTTAAGGGCGATCCAGCCCTTCTTATAAGTCGTCAGACCGCAGAGCAGAATGGCGAGCAGCGCCACGCCAGCCACAACCGACTCAGGAGCAAGCTCGGTGAAATGCAGCAGTTCCGCTGAGAAGGCGGCCACGCCTGATAGCACCAAAGGCCACCTGGCCTTCTTCCGAGGGGTGCCTTGTGCTTCTTCGCCTGGCGTGGTTTCACCCTCAACCACAGGGGTGAAGCCAAGTTCGTTGATAGCTGCCAGCGCCGCTGGTAATGCCCCTGCTGTATGGCTAACCGTCAGCACCCGCTGGAACAGGTTGAATTCCAGCTCACCAATGCCGGGCAGTGAGGACAGCTTGTCGCGGATCAGCCTTTCTTCCGTGGGGCAATCCATCTGCTCGATTCTGATTCGGGCTTGCGCTTGAGTCGAAAGCGGTTCTGCTTGCATACCCAGAGATGAGATTGCCGATTCGATAGGCGAGGTCGACGGCAAGCTGTGCCATACCCCAAGGGTGCGACTGATCAGATTGAATTCGAGCTTATCTATGTTTGCGATCTTGCTCAGCTTGTCCTGAATCAGCGTCTGCTCGGTGGGGCAGTCCATTTGCTCGATGCGAAAGCTGCTGAGCCTGGAACCGGCAACGGCACTTCCCGGTGAAGCAGCAGTGGCGGAGCACAAAATTGCCTTGCTGGAGTCACAGCAGGCATTTTTTGAAACTGCTTCAGATTTTTGCTCGTCACCGCAGCAGCCAGCCATGGGCGTATCCTCATTGATCAGTTGTGCAGAGTGAACACCCTGAAGCCACTACAGGGTCAAGCAATTCTCGAAGGGGGATTCCATGAAAATTGGAGAGCTGGCCAAGCTTGCCGATTGCAAGGTCGAAACGGTTCGCTATTACGAGCGTGAGGGGCTGATGCCGGCCCCCACCCGTAGCGAGGGCAATTACCGCCTCTACACCAGTGAACACCTCGAAAGGCTTACGTTTATTCGTAACTGCCGCACACTGGATATGGCCATTTTCGAGATCAGAAGCTTGCTGGCGCTTACCGAGCAGCCAGAGGAAAACTGCGGTCGTGTGAATAGCTTGATTGATGAGCACATTGAGCATGTACAAGCGCGCATGGCTAGCCTGCTGGAACTGCAACAACAGCTGGTGGAGTTGCGAAACCGCTGTGCCGCTGAGCGAGGCGTGGACGAGTGCGAAATTCTTAAGCGTCTGAACGCTACTGGCAGCCTCAACTCGCCTCAAAACAATGGCGATACGCATGTTGGCAAAAGCCACGTTCGCTAAGGTGCCCCGCAGTGCTGAACACCGCTTTCAGCCGATTTCAACCAGTCATGAGAGGCTGCTGTGGGTTGATAGCGGCCTCTCGTCACCGGAATCAAAACCCAGGTACGAAACCTGACGCCTCAGGATGCCGGAGCATCGCCACCGTCCAAGGCGCCCCGCCCCAGCAGGCGTGTATAAAAGGTGCGCCGGTATTCCGAGGGCGTGATGCCCAGCTGAGCCGCGAATTGCTGGCGCAGCGACAGGGCTGAGCCAAAGCCAACTTCGGAAACGATGCACTCGATCGGCATGTCGGTGGTTTCCAGCAACTGTTGCGCTCTGGCCACACGCTCGGCGTGCAACCATTTGATGAAGGTTGTGCCGGTGGTTTCCCGAAAGCGCCGGGTGAAGGTGCGGCGGCTCATGCTGGCCACATCGGCGAGCCTATCCAGCGACAGGGGTTCGGCCAAATGCCCGCGCGCCCATTCCAGTACACCGGGCAGGCGGCTCTCGCTGGGCAGTTGCGGCATGGGTTGCTCGATGTACTGCGCCTGCCCGCCCTGCCGGTGCGGTGGGGTGACCAGCAGCCTGGCCATCCGGTTGGCTGCGTCGGCACCGTGGCGCTGACGCAACAGATGCAGACAGCAGTCGATGGCCGCGACCGTGCCGGCGGAGGTCACGATGTTGTGGTCCGCGACATACAGCACATCCGGCCGAAAGTGGCTGCGCGGGAAGCGCTTGGCGAATAGCTCGCGGGCCAGCCAGTGGGTGGTGGCTTCTCGACCATCGAGCAGACCGGCATCGCCCAGCACGAAGGCACCGAGGCACAGCCCGACGATCAGCGCGCCACGTGCATGGGCTCGGCGCAAGGCCTCGGTCAGCTCGACCGGTGCGGGGTGACCGGGATCGCTCCAGGCCGGCACGATGATGATGTCCGCCTGCTCCATCACCTCCAGCCCGTCGGTCACCTCGATCACGATTCCTTGATCGCTGCGGATTCTGCCGGGGGCAACGGCGCAGTAGCGAACCTCGTAACTCGGCAGGTTCGGCGACTCCCCGGCTGCGCCCAGCACCATACCGGGCACGGAGAGATGGAACAGGCTCACATCGTCGAAGGCGAGCGCGGCGATACGAAGCGTAGTCATGAGGTGTGTCCGGCAGTCGACATTGGCCTAATTGTATCGAAGATTGGCATTCGGGCCGCTTTTGCGATCATCTCAACGACTCGAGAATGTGGGCTACCTTCCGATCAGTGAAACTTTGGAGTCGCCCCATGCAGATCAAAACCCTCGCCGGCACTTTCGCGCTGGCCTTGAGCCTCGCCGCCAGCGGTGCATTTGCCCAGGCGCCAGCCGCCAAGACCTCGGCAGTTGCCTCCCAGCCCATCCAGATGCAGCAGATCCGTAATGCCACCGCAAAAATCACCTATGCGGGCACGACGTTCCTGATCGACCCGATGCTGGCAAAGAAAGGAACCTACCCGGGGTTCGAGAACACCCACCGTAGCGAGCTGCGCAATCCACTGGTCGATCTGCCGATCTCGGCGGAAAAGGTCATTGCCGGGGTCGACGCAGTGATCGTCACGCACACCCATCTCGACCATTGGGACGATGCCGCTCAGCAACGCCTGCCGAAGGATCTTCCGCTGTTCGTGCAGAACGCAGCCGATGCTGAAATGATCCGCAAGCAGGGCTTTCGCGATGTGCGCATTCTGAACGATCACGCCGAGTTCGGCGGTGTGAAGCTGAGCAAGACCGGCGGCCAGCACGGCACCGACCAGATGTATGCCATGCCTCCGGTGGCCGAGGCACTGGGCGAAGCCATGGGCGTCGTGTTCCAGGCACCCCAGCACAAGACGCTCTACCTGGTAGGCGACACCATCTGGCGTGATGACGTCGACCAGGCTCTGGCCCAGTACAACCCGGAAGTGATTGTGCTGAACGCCGGCTATGCGCGACTCAACGGTTTCGAAGGCGCCATCATCATGGGCAAGGATGACGTACTTCGTGCGGCTCAAGCCGTTCCGAACGCAACGATCATCGCGGTCCACATGGACGCCATCAACCACATGACGCTCAGCCGTGAAGAGCTGAGCACGTTTGTCCGCAAAGAAGGCATCCAGGATCAGGTCGAAATTCCGCAGGATGGCGCGCAGCTGAAGTTCTGATAGGCGAATGGTCAATCAGTAGGCCTACCGGTCGCCCTGGCTGTCGCAGCCGGTTCCGCCCTTGCCGAAACTCCGGCCGGTAGCGGCATCGCACCCACGCCCTGGGTACAGAGTTTTGCGGCGGTCGACGTTCTCAAGGGCGGCCTACCCGGCCCCGTCGGCCTGCGCGCCGAACCTGCGTTTCAAGGAGGCTCAGCGGGTTGAGCACTTGGGCGCTACTGATTCAGCAAACAACTTT
>DATJDB010000267.1:0-2908 GCA_035497635.1 Pseudomonas sp.
CGTCGCGCATATAGCCGACCCCGCCGTGCACCTGGATGACCTGATGACAGGCGTGCACCAGTTGCTTGCTGGCGCACAGGCGCAGCGCGGCCACATCCGCCAGCGCCAGCGCCTCGCTGGCTTGCTGCCGCACGCCGTGCAGCCACAGTTCCACCTGGCTGATGGCGCAGCGGATTTCGCCGAGCATCGCCTGCACCGCCGGGTGCCCCCTGATCGGCTTGCCGCCCTGCGAGCGGATGGCGCTGTACTCCAGCGCCAGCGCGCTGCCGTGTTCGAGAACGCCGAGGCCGATGGCCGTCAGCCCCAGCCATTCCTGTTTCAAGGCACTGGCATACAGCGTGCGGGCCTGCTCGGCCGACAGCTCCGTGTCGGCGGCCGGGCCGGCGGCACGCTGGCTGACCGTGCAGAAGCGCAGCTCATCGAGTCCGTGGGCCACCTGGGGGACGACCTCCAGCTGGCTGACGGCGATGAGCTGCCACTGGATGGTGGTGGAGCGCCAGATCGGCCAGAGCACCTGTTCGCAGTCCGGGGACGCGCAGACCAGGGTCTCGTGGCCGTGACGGTCCAGCCAATCGGCCAGCAGACCGCCGTCCTCAGCGTCGAGCACACTGGCGCGCAGCCATTTTCCCAGGCTGTTCCGGGCGAGACCGTAATGTCCGCCGAGGCTCAGGGCGATGCCGCTTGCGGACGCCGACAGGCGGGTCTGGCGCAACAGCCAGCGGGTCAGCGCCTGGCGGTGCACGGCCAATGCCAGCCCGGCATTGGCCGTGCCCAATATGCGCAGCAAATCCAGGCTGAGCGCGGTACTGGATGCCTCGCCGGCATCCGACCACAGGCCGACCGGCTCATCATCAAGCGACGGCATCACGCCCAGCGCTTCCAGGTTGTCGAGCAGGCCGGCCATGGTTTGCGCGTCCATGGGGCGCTCATGGGGAATGGCGGCAGGCGCGATATGCTGCTGGGCATAGCGGGCCACCTGGTCGCGAAAGCGGTAGAGTTCTTCTTGGCTGAGAGCCATTGCGCACCGGATCAGGAAGGGGTGGCTCTGGATTATGGGAGGCCGGCCGCCTGGCACGAATGCTGGCGCCGGCTCAAGATTTTATATTTCCGGCCATCCGGGCCGATCACGCGAGGCCGACGTCCATGGCGAGCCCCTCCTACCTGCGCGACCCCGGCAGCATTCGGCTGCTGGTCGAGTTCGGCCTCGGCAACGGACTCGCGGCGCCACAGCTGCTCGCGCGCTCAGGCCTGAAGGAAGAGCAACTGGACGACCCGCTGGTGGAGGTGGAGCCCGAGCAGGAGCTGCGGGTCATCATGAACCTGGTCAACCTGCTCGGCGCACAGCCGCTGCTGGGCATCCGCGCGGGTTGGGCGTACGGCATCAGCACCTACGGCATCTGGGGATTCGCCCTGCTCTGCGGCAAGAGCATCGGCGAGGCCATGACCCTCGCCCTGCGGTTTCTGCCGTTGACCTACGCGTTCTGCCCGATCAGCGTCCGCCCGCTGCAGGGGCAGCTGGCCGTGCTGTTCGACGAGCCGGTGGCGCCCGAGGCCATCCGGCCCTTCCTCATCCAGCGCGACATGGCGGCCGCCAGCAGGCTGATCCGCAGCCTGCTGGGCGAGGAGCGGCCGCTCAGCGGGTTTCTCTACACCGGCGCCAGGCCCGACGCCGCCGATATCAGTCTGCCGGCGGACTGGAACATCGACATCCAATACGGCAGCCCGCGCAACGCGCTGCTCTTCGATCCCGCGTACCTGGCGCTGCCCCTGCCGCTGAGCAACCCGCTCACCTCCGCCCACTGCGAGCAACTGTGCGGCGCCCTGCTGCACAAGCGGCGCAGCCGGCAGGGCACATCGGCACTGGCCCGGATGTACCTGCGCGCCAGCCGCGCTCGGGACCTGCCGGAGCTGGCAAGCAGGCTGTGCATGAGCGAGCGCTCCCTGCGCCGCCACCTGCAGGCGGAAGGCACCTGCTTCAGCGACATTCTCGCCGAGGTGCGCATGGAGCAGGCCGCCGAGCTGCTGGAGGGCGGCACCCATTCCATCGCCCAGATCGCCGAGGCCCTGGGTTACAGCGACCAGTCCTCCTTCTCCCAGGCCTACAAGTGCTGGCACGGCATTCCACCCAGCGCATCACGGAAGAAATCCGCGCAACAGGCGAGCGCCATTCCCGCCCCACTCCAGCCCTGATTGCGCTGGAGTGTTCATGGTTTGCGCATCAGGGCCCGGGTTTGACACCCCCGGACACTGCGGCCAGACTCGCCAACACGCATACACCTCTCAGGCGGAGCATCATGAAAGGCGATACTCAGGTCATCCAGCACCTCAACAAGATCCTTGGCAACGAACTGGTGGCCATCAATCAGTACTTCCTGCATGCACGCATGTATGAGGACTGGGGCCTGAACAAGCTCGGCAAGCATGAGTACGACGAATCCATCGACGAGATGAAGCATGCCGACAAGCTGATCAAGCGCATCCTGTTCCTGGAAGGCCTGCCCAACCTGCAGGACCTGGGCAAGCTGCTGATCGGCGAGAACACCAAGGAAATGCTCGAATGCGACCTGCGCCTGGAACAGATGGGGCTGCAGGATCTGCGCGCCGCCATCGCCTATTGCGAGCAGGTCGGTGATTACGGCAGCCGCGAGCTGCTGGAAGACATCCTCGAATCCGAGGAAGAACACGTCGACTGGCTGGAAACCCAGCTGAGCCTGATCAAGGCCGTCGGTCTGGAAAACTACCTGCAGTCGCAGATGGACGAGTGATTCGTCCGCAATGAAAAAGCCCCGGCACTGCCGGGGCTTTTTGTTACCGCTGACGCAGGATCAGGCGTCCTTGTTGGTCGCCGCGGCGTCCTTGATCAGGGTTTGCAGCTCACCCTTCTCGAACATCTCGAGAATGATGTCGC
>DATJDB010000268.1:0-21105 GCA_035497635.1 Pseudomonas sp.
GCTGGGCCAAGTCGGTGCTGTTCAACGCCCGCGCCCGCGACAACTTCAGCGCATTCTTCGAGCGCCAGGACAGCTTCGCCCTGGGCGTGTGCAACGGCTGCCAGATGATGAGCAACCTGCACGAGCTGATTCCGGGCACCGAGAACTGGCCGCACTTCGTGCGCAACCGCTCCGAGCAGTTCGAGGCGCGCGTGGCCATGGTGCTGGTACAGGAATCGCCGTCGATCTTCCTGCAAGGCATGGCCGGTTCGCGCCTGCCGATCGCCATCGCCCATGGCGAAGGCCATGCGGAGTTCGAAAGCGAGGAAGCCCTGCTGCAGGCGGATCTGTCCGGCACCGTGGCGCTGCGCTACGTGGACAACTACGGCAAGGTCACCGAAACCTACCCGGCCAACCCGAACAGCTCGCCGCGCGGCATCACCGGTCTGTGCAGCCGCGACGGCCGCGTGACCATCATGATGCCGCACCCGGAGCGGGTGTTCCGCGCCGTGCAGAACAGCTGGCGTCCGGATGACTGGCAGGAAGATGCCGGCTGGCTGCGCATGTTCCGTAATGCGCGGGTCTGGGTCGACTGATCCGCTCCACCCGCTGAACGAAAAGGCCATATCCTCGGATATGGCCTTTTTTGCATCTGGAGGACCCCCACGATGTTCAAGCTCTGCTTTTTCGTTCCCGACAGCCATCTGGCGCCGGTGAAAGCCGCACTGTTCGCGGCCGGCGCCGGACGCATCGGCAATTACGACCAGTGCTGCTGGCAGGTGCTCGGCCACGGCCAGTTCCGCCCGCTGCCGGGCAGCGACCCGCATATCGGCAACAGCGGCGCACTGGAATGCCTGGAGGAATGGAAGGTGGAGCTGGTGGTTGAGGCCCATCGTATCCAGGCCGTGGTGGCGGCCCTCAAGACCGCCCATCCGTACGAGACGCCCGCCTACGAGGTGTACCGGCTGGAGGCGTTCTAAGCCGCCTGCCGGGTTTGCCGAATTCTTGTACAGGCTGTGAGGAAACGTTTTCAGCAATGAGGCCTGGTCAACAAACGCACAAATTCCGCGTTTTGTCGTGAATTCCAGGCAGGCCAAACCGGAAACGTTCCGCACATTTCGCGTAGCAACGCGAACCGTGGAATTGAGCGGGAGTTTCCACACAGCCTGTTGTGGGGCCGGGTTTATCCCGGCCGACAGGACCGCAGACCGCCTGCCAGGCGCGAGCCCCCGACCGCTGCCGGCCGGCGTAAAGCCGGCCCTACATGCTCCGTACCGCTCGAAATAACATCGACTGATTCGATTCTTATTAGGCATTTTTTGCGCTTATCAATCTACTCAGCCGAGAGGATCATGGCGCCATCGCTTCGCTGGAAGCCCACTGTCAGGAGTCAACGCCATGATCGAAGTACGCCCCTTCGCCCAACTGGGTGCGGCCAACCACGGCTGGCTGAACGCCAGGCACCACTTCTCCTTCGCCGAATACCATGACCCGCAGCGCGTGCACTGGGGCCGATTGCGGGTCTGGAACGATGACACCATCGCCCCGCACAGCGGCTTCCCGCCGCACCCGCACCACGACATGGAAATCGTTACCTACGTGCGTGAAGGCGCGATCACACACCAAGACAGCCTGGGCAACAAGGGCCGCACCGAAGCGGGCGATGTGCAGGTGATGAGCGCCGGCAGCGGCATCACACACAGCGAGTACAACCTGGAGGACGTTTCCACGCGCATCTTCCAGATCTGGATCATGCCGGAGCAGCGTGGCGGCCAGCCGAGCTGGGGTACCCGCCCGTTCCCGAAAGGCAAGCGCACCGGCGCCTTCGTTACCCTAGCCAGCGGCCTGGGCGATGCCGATGCCCTGCCGATCCGCGCCAACGGCCGCCTGGCCGCCGCGACACTGAATGCAGGCCAGGCCACGGACTACGCCTTCGTCGAAGGCCGTAAGGGCTATCTGGTCGCAGCCAAGGGGCGCATCAAGGTCAACGGCATCGAAGCGGCCGCCGGCGATGGCGTGGCCATCAAGGACGAGGCGCTGATTCGCGCCGAGGCGCTGGATGACGATACCGAGGTGGTGCTGGTGGATGTGGCGTAGGCCGGCACTCTGTGCTTTGCCTGTGGGAGCGGACTTGTCCGCGAGCTCTTGGCTTCTGGTTCCGTGCAAACCGCAGCTGGAAGCTCGCGGACAAGTCCGCTCCCACCGGGTGGAGGCGTTACTCCCCCGCATAACACGGCGGCGAGCTGCCCGGCCCCTGCCGTTCCAGCGCGTCCTCAAGAAACTCCGCCAGCACCACCGCGTTGTTGTGCTGCTCGTCCTTCGCAGCGTACAGCAAGGTCAGCCGGCCCTTGCCAGCGCGCTCCAGCAGCGGCCACCAGTGTTCCGGGTGCGCCGCCAGCTCGCGTGAATAGGCCTCTTTGAAGGCACCGAACTTGTCAGGGTCGTGGCCGAATGTCTTGCGCAGCTCTGCGCTGGGCGCCAGTTCCGGCAACCAGTCGTTATGCACCAGCGCCTCCTTGCGTATGCCTCTGGGCCAGAGCCGGTCCACCAGAATCCGGCACCCGTCCTCCGGGCTCGCGTCCTCATACACTCGCTTGCAGGCAATCATGCGCGTCCCCTTGTTCCCGTCTGGGCGGCTGGTTACCGTGGCGGCCATTGCCCGCCCGGAGAAATGCCCATGCCCCGCCTTCGTATCCTGTGCTTCGCCCTGCTGCCGCTACTGGCTGGCTGCCAGTCGCTGTCGAAAGAGTCCGAAGACTATGTGCCGGTACAGCGGCTGATGGGTGAGCTGAGTGTTGCTCAGGGCCGCCTGATGCTCCAGCCCTGCGGGGGCAATCGCCAGATCGAGGTGGAGGATGCCGGTCCGTTGAACCTGCGCCGGGACGTCGAACAGCTGCTGAGCGACGGCGCCGGCCGCCTGTTCGCCGATCTGGGCGGCGCGGACCAGGGCAATCGTCTGCAGACCAGCCGCCTGTATCGCCTGCAAGCCGAGGGTCAGGGCTGTGAGGAAGAAGGCTTTGCCCGAATGACCGCCCGCGCCAGCGGCAACGAACCGTTCTGGAACGTACAGATCACCAGCAAGGGGCTGATCCTGCAGCGTCCCGGCGAGGATCCGCTGGCCCTGCCCTACCTGGAAGAACAGCTGCCGGAAGGCCGGCTGTACTTTTCCAGCGAGGCGGATGGCCAGCGCCTGAGCCTGTGGCTGGCGCCGCAACGTTGCCAGGATGACATGAGCGGCGCGATACGCCACCTGAGCGCCGAGCTGCGCCTGAACGACCAGCGCATGACCGGCTGCGCCTATCTGGGTGGCGCCCGCCAATAGGAACGGGGCCCGGCCGGGGGCAAGACGGTATCTACACCACCTCGATGACGCCCATCAGGCCGGTTTCCATGTGGTCGATGACATGGCAGTGGAACATCCACATGCCGGGGTTATCGGCCACCAGCGCCACCCGCGCGGTTTCGTTCTTGCCCAGCAGGTAGGTGTCGGTGAAATAGGGCTCGATCTTGCGGCGGTCGGACGACAACACCTTGAAGCTCATGCCATGCAGATGGACCGGGTGCTGGTACTGGCTGACGTTGCGCAGCTCGAAGATGTAGTGGCCATTTCTCTTCAGCCTGGCCAGCGGGCGCTCTACACAGCTGTTGTCGCGGCTGTCCCAGGCCTTGCCGTTGATCTGCCAGAAGGTGAACGGACCGCCCTTTTCGGCATTCACCGACAACGCGCCCGCCCACTCGAAGTTGAAGCGCAGCGTCTCGGCACGCGCCAGGTCCGGCTCGGCAATCGGGTTAGCCGGCAGTGGTGCCGGCCAGTCGCCGGACGCTTCGGTTGAAGGCACGCTCTTCAGCGTGGCCAGGCGCAGCGGCCCGTTGCGCACCGGCAGTTCAACACCCGCCGCCGGCACCCTAATGGCCAGATCGATGCGCATGCCCGGCCCCAGCCAGTAATTCTTGCCCAGCGGGCGCGGCGCTATCGGATTGCCGTCCAGCGCATAGATGCGCACCTCGGCATCCGGCAGTGCCAGCCGGTAGGTGTGTGTGTTGTCGAGATTGAGCAGGCGCAGACGCACCACCTGGCCGGCCGGCAGCTCCAGCACCGGGCTGTGGCTGCCGTTCACCGTGGACAGGATGCCCGGCGTGCCACCCCGCGCCGCTTCGCGCGGCACACTGAACGCGGTAAAGGTCCCTTCTGCATCCACATGCCAATGCCTGATTGCCAAGGTGCGCTCGTGGCGGAAGCCGCTGGGCTTGCGCTCCTCGACGATCAGCGGGCCGACCAGTCCCCGCCCCAGCTGTTCGGCACTAGCGGTATGCGGGTGATACCAGAAGGTGCCGGCGTCCGGGCAGACGAAGTCGTAATCGAAGTGTTCGCCGGGCAACACCGGCAACTGGGAGACATAGGGCACGCCGTCCATTTCCAGCGGGATGCGCAGGCCATGCCAGTGGATGGTGGTCGGCTCGCTCAACCGGTTGATGAAGCGCACCCGCAGACGCTCGCCCTGCCGGCAGCGCAGCTCCACCCCGGGCACCTGTCCGCCATAGGCCCAGACGCTCGTAGTGGAGCCGGGCACCAGCTCGACATCCAGCGGCGCAGCGATCAGTTCGTAGTCATGGGTGGTGGCGCTTGCCGGACGACCGAGCCAGTAGCGCGCGCCGCCCGCTCCGACACCCAGCACGCCCAGCGCTGCAAGCCCAGTCAATACCTGACGACGGCTGACACCCATCGCTATTACTCCTGACCCATCAAAAGATGAGAGATCTTCTCACTTGTTAAGGGGTCAGGGCGAGCGCCGTGATGCGCAGGCTTCGCGACAAAATGTCTCGCTCAACGGGTCCAGTGCGTCGCCAATCCGGCGTCCCTAGGCGCTGGGTTGGCCGGGCACGATTCAACCTACCTTCCATAAACAAGGCGACTTCCTCGGCCTGGCGGTGACCGGCGGGCCGGAGACGGTGCGCGCCCGTCTGGAGGTGCTACTGGAGCAGACCGGCGCCGACGAACTGATCTTCACCGGCGACATCTACCAGCCCGAGCAGCGCCTGCGCAGCTTCGAGATCGTCGCCGGACTGCGCTGATGCCACTGGCTTTCCTCGGCTGACAACAAAAAGGACAGATTCAATTTCCGTGCTGTGCCAGCAAAGCGCAGGCTGGGTCAGCCGTGCTCCAGAAATTCTGCCCACCCTGCTCTTCCCGGCAGGGTCCAGCTTATTCCAGACGAAAAAAAGCCCCGCATTGCGGGGCTTTTTTGCATCAGGCGTCTTAGTTGACTTGAACCTGATCAGCCTGCATCCCTTTCTGGCCTTTGGCCGGCACGAAAGAGACGGATTGGCCTTCGCTCAGGCTTTTGAAGCCTGCGCTTTCGATTGAGCGGTAGTGAACGAACAGGTCGGCGCTGCCATCAGTCGGGGTGATGAAGCCGAAACCTTTTTCATCGTTGAACCACTTGACGGTGCCAGTTTGACGAGTAGACATGCTATATCTCCGGGATAAATTGAGACTGCGACGCCGAAACATTCAGCGTCGAGACTGAAAAGCCAACAGCAAAACGAACCAGGGAGATGAAGCGTTGAACCATCAAACCGTGTATCGAAGTGGCAATTGCAAAGCAGTGAGGCGAATATACGCCAATTTCTGAGAATGTATAGTTTTATTTTCTTCGCAGGTTTCCCGGAAATAAATAAGCGCTTCCTGGTTAGATTATGATTCAGCAATCAACACGCAAGCTGTTGATTCTATACGACTATTCTGGGAGACGCGGAAAACCATTTTCCGTCGCTCCCACGCTGGCGTGAGCCCAGGTGCTGCGGGCCTTATGGATGCCGCTCGGCCACGGCTCGACTTGCGCAGCGACACGTCCGGCGCGCGGGCTGGGCTGGGCTGGGCTGGGCTGGCAGGGTTGACCATGCGCTGATACAGCCAGGCATCGACTTCGGCCTCGAACCACACGGCGCAGCGCGGCGTCAGCATGAAGTATTGCGGGAACTCGCCTCGCTTCTTCCCCTCTGCCCGTACAAAGTCATCGGTGTGATTTGTTGCGGACTCAGTGGGGCAGGAAAAAGCCCGCACCGGGGGGGGGGGCTCACTTTCTTCGGCTGCTTTTCCTGCTTCTGGCGTATGTACTCAATCCTGCGCCGGAGCTGGTGTTGAAACCACCGCCAGATCGACCGGCCCCAGCCAGTGTTTACCGATGATGGTTAGTGAACGACAGAAAGACAAAGGCCCCTGCATTTACAGGGGCCTCAGCGTATTTCACGAATGACGTTGAACGGTAAAAAACGCTACCTCATCATTCCCACTCGATGGTGGCCGGCGGCTTGCTCGACACGTCGTAGGTGACGCGGGAGATGCCTTCGATTTCATTGATGATGCGGTTGGACACCTTCTCCAGCAGCTCGTAGGGCAGGTGTGCCCAGCGCGCGGTCATGAAGTCGATGGTTTCCACGGCGCGCAGGGCGACTACCCAGGCGTAGCGACGGCCGTCACCGACCACGCCCACGGATTTCACCGGCTGGAACACCACGAAGGCCTGGCTGGTCTTGTGGTACCAGTCGAAGTTGCGCAGCTCCTCGATGAAGATGTGGTCGGCGCGACGCAGCAGGTCGGCGTATTCCTTCTTCACTTCGCCGAGGATGCGCACACCCAGGCCCGGGCCCGGGAACGGGTGGCGGTAGACCATGTCGTAGGGCAGGCCCAGCTCCAGACCGATCTTGCGCACTTCGTCCTTGAACAGTTCACGCAGCGGCTCGACCAGCTTGAGCTTCATGTCTTCGGGCAGGCCGCCGACGTTGTGGTGGCTCTTGATCACGTGCGCCTTGCCGGTCTTGGCGCCGGCCGACTCGATCACATCCGGGTAGATGGTGCCCTGAGCGAGGAACTGGATATTGTCCAGCTTGCTGGACTCTTCATCGAACACTTCGATGAAGGTGCGACCAATGATCTTGCGCTTCTGCTCCGGATCGCTGACGCCGGTCAGACCGCCGAGAAACTTGGCCTCGGCGTTGGCGCGGATCACCTTGACGCCCATGTTCTCGGCGAACATGGCCATCACCTGGTCGCCTTCGTGCAGGCGCAGCAGGCCATTGTCGACGAACACGCAGGTCAGCTGGTCGCCGATGGCCTTGTGCAGCAGCGCGGCGACCACCGAGGAGTCCACACCGCCAGACAGGCCGAGCAGCACGTTGGCATCGCCGACCTGGGCACGTACCTGAGCGATGGCGTCCTCGACGATGTTCGCCGGGGTCCACAGCGCTTCGCAGCCGCAGATCTCGAGAATGAAGCGCGACAGGATGCGACCGCCCTGCTTGGTGTGGGTCACTTCCGGGTGGAACTGCACGCCGTAGTAGCCGCGCTGGTCATCGGCCATCGCGGCCAGCGGGCAGCTCGGGGTGCTGGCCAGCATGTGGAAGCCTTCCGGCAACTGGGTGACCTTGTCGCCGTGGCTCATCCACACGTCCAGGCCGAGCACGCCATCGGCGTCCACGTAGTCCTCGATGCCATCCAGCAGGCGGCTCTTGCCGACCACGTCGACGCGGGCATAGCCGAACTCGCGAAGATCGGAACCTTCCACCTTGCCGCCCAGCTGTTCGGCCATGGTCTGCATGCCGTAGCAGATGCCGAACACCGGCACGCCCAGGTCGAACACGGCCTGCGGCGCGCGCGGGCTGTTCGCCGCATGCACCGACTCCGGCCCGCCGGCCAGGATGATGCCGCGCGGGTTGAAGGCGCGGATCGCCTCGTCGCTCATGTCGAACGGATGCAGCTCGCAGTACACGCCGATTTCGCGCACACGGCGGGCGATCAGCTGGGTGTACTGGGAACCGAAGTCGAGGATCAGAATCCGGTGGGCGTGGATGTCAGGATGAGCCATGGGGCATTTCTCGTGAGTATTCGCAAATGACAAGGGGCTGAGTCACCCAGCCCCTGTGTTTCATTGACCTGATGCGCCGGGCCGGATTCGATCCGGCGCAGCGTTAGCCGACGCGGTAGTTCGGCGCTTCCTTGGTGATCTGCACGTCGTGCACGTGCGACTCGGCCATGCCGGCGCCAGTGATGCGCACGAACTGCGGCAGGGTGCGCATCTGCTCGATGTCGGCGCTGCCGGTGTAGCCCATCGAGGAACGCAGACCGCCCATCAATTGATGAATGATCGCAGCCAAGGCGCCCTTGTACGGCACGCGGCCTTCGATGCCCTCGGGCACCAGCTTCTCGGCGCCGCCGGAGGAGTCCTGGAAGTAGCGGTCGCTCGAACCCTGCGCCTGGGCCATCGCACCCAGCGAACCCATGCCGCGGTAGGCCTTGTAGGTACGCCCCTGAAACAGTTCGATTTCGCCCGGCGCTTCTTCGGTACCGGCGAACATCGAGCCCATCATCACGGTATTGGCACCAGCGACGATGGCCTTGGACAGGTCGCCCGAGAAGCGGATGCCGCCGTCGGCGATCATCGGCACGCCGGTGCCCTTCAGCGCGCTGGCCACGTTGGCGATCGCGCTGATCTGCGGTACGCCGACACCGGCAACAATGCGCGTGGTGCAAATCGAGCCCGGACCGATGCCGACCTTGACCGCGTCCGCGCCGGCTTCCACCAGCGCCAGCGCCGCTTCGCCGGTGGCGATGTTGCCACCGATCACCTGCAGCTCAGGGAAATTCTGCTTTACCCAGCGCACGCGGTCGAGCACGCCCCTGGAATGACCATGGGCGGTATCCACCACCACCACATCGACGCCGGCGGCAGCCAGGGCGGCGACCCGATCCGGGGTTTCAGCGCCAGTGCCCACGGCCGCGCCTACGCGCAGACGGCCCTGCTCGTCCTTGGAGGCCAACGGGTAGGTCTTGGCTTTTTCCAGGTCGCGGAAGGTCACCAGGCCGCGCAGATGGAACTGCTCGTCGACCACCAGCATCTTCTCGACGCGGTGCTCGTAGAGCTTGGTCTTGATCTCGTCCAGGCTGGTGCCTTCCAGCACGGTGACCAGCTTGTCGCGCGGCGTCATGATCGCCGCGACACTGTCGCCGGTGTTCGGAGTGAAGCGCAGGTCGCGGCCGGTGACGATGCCAACCAGCTCGTTGCCCTTGACCACCGGGAAGCCGGAGAAGCCGTACTCGCGGGCCTTGGCCAGCAGTTCGCTGATCTTGGTTTCCGGGCTGACCGTGGCCGGGTCGCGCACAATCACCGTTTCGTGGCGCTTGACCTTACGCACTTCGGCGGCCTGCTGCTCGATGGTCATATTCTTGTGGATGATGCCGATGCCGCCTTCCTGGGCCATGGCAATGGCCAGGCGCGCTTCGGTCACGGTATCCATTGCCGCGGACACCAGCGGAATGTTCAGCTCGATGCCACGAGTCAGATTGGTCTTGAGGCTGACATCCTTGGGCAACACCTCGGAATAACCGGGGATCAGGAGGACGTCGTCGAAAGTCAGGGCTTCTTGGCTGATACGCAGCATGGCGGGGGCTCCCAGGCGGGAAATTTCGGAAGCGCGGCATTATACGCGTGCCGGAGCCAAGCGCTCAACGCGCAAAGCGCGCCTATCCGTTCAATGACTGCAGATTGCCCAGAATGCGCTGGTGTATCTGCTGGCACAGCTGCAGATCGGCGGGATCGATGCCGGCCAGCAGCTGGCCGCGCAGTTCATCGGCGATACGCTGGATACGTTGAATCAGCGGCAAGGCCTGCTCGCAGAGCATCACCCGCTTGGCACGGCGGTCTTCCGGCGCTTCCAGGCGCTGCACCAGCCCCTGGCCTTCCAGGCTATCGAGCAGGCGGGCCAGGGTCGGTCCCTCGATGCCGACGCTCTGCGCCAGCTGGCTCTGGGTCGGCGCCGCGTCGAAGCGCGACAGGTGCAGCAGCACCAGCCAGCGCGCCTGGGACAGGCCAAGGTCGGCCAGGCGCCGATCCAGTTCGGCGCGCCAGGAGCGGGAAAGTTGGGTGAGTTGCATGGCGAAGGTGTGCTGATCGAACTGGTTCATGATTCTTGTAATTGAGCTAACCATTAGTGGGCTAAATATACGCCAGGACTGCGCGGTGCGCCGTCACCACTTCGCATAGTGGTCTTCGACGAAGCCCCAGAGGTTGTCGACAGGTATGGCAGGCCGGCCCGGCGGGCACAGCCGACCGCTGAAACGGCCGTAGACCTGCTTGAAATTGCTGGCCAGCAGCAGTGCGTTGACCCGCTCGGCGTGCAGACCCCGCCCCTCGAAGGTCAGCTCGACCCGGCCGTCGCCGGAGTGGATGCGCCAGGGCTGCAGCGGCTGGTCCCGGTTGAATTCGAAACGCACGCCTCCCACCGGGAACAACTCACCGTCCAGCCAGAAGCAGTTTTCGCTGAAGCTGGTTTCGTTGACACCGCAGGACAGGTTGAGACCGACCCGCAGACCCTGCGCCTCGCCGGACAGGCAGGCCCAGTTCCAGCAGGTTTCCGGACGCATGTAGCCGGCCGACCAGTCGTGATGGGCGAAGCAGTCCAGCGCCCGCAGATCGAAATCGCCAAGCCGGCTGCGCACCTGCCCTTCGCAGCGCACTCCGGCCACCTTGCGCGCGTAGACCCAGCCGGTCGGCCCGGTGGGCGTGCAGATATGCATGGGCTGGAAGGCCTGTTCATCGAAGGCCGCCTCCACCCGCAAGCCATCGTCGAGTCGCACCTCGAGGCGTTTCATGCCATCGCGGTTGTCCATGCGCAGCCGGTTGCCGCGCCAGGTCAGTTCGCAGACGCCGTTGTCCGGCGCCTGCGAGAAGCGCGTACCAAGCCCCAACGGCAGACGAAACTGGCGCATCACATGCCGCCCGCTGGCCGGGTGGTAGAGGTAGACAAACCCCGCGCCGATAAGGCTCAGGTCGGCCAGGGCGCAACCGCCGATCAGCTCTTCGCTGATCAGCCCGAAATACTGGAACTGGTGAAAGCGCCGCCAGCGGGCCAGCGCACCCAGGCGTCGCCCCATGGGCGAGCGCAGGTCGAAATCACGGTGATTGATCAGGCTCGGACCCTGGGAAAAGATGCCGATGCTGGGCTGCCCGTCGGCCTGTATCAGGCGCTGCATGGCATCCGGTCCTTCCGGCGGGCTCGCGCATCCACGTATCAGACGTCCTGCTGGAACGCTTCTAGGTCCAGATCGACTTCCGGCCCCGCTTCCTGGCGGTCGCTCGCCATCACCACGCAGTCGCGGCCGCTCGCCTTCGCGCGGTACAGCGCCTGGTCGGCCCGCACATACAGCTCGTCAATGGAACGCAGGATGTCGCAACTGACGATACTGATCCCCCCCACCGACAGGGTCACCACCCCGGAAGCCGAGGCCGCATGTTCGATGGCCAGGTTGCGCAGGCGCGCGCAGAGCATCTCGGCTCGTTCGCGCGCATCCTCGGCGTTGCTGCCATACAGCAGCAGGGCAAATTCTTCGCCACCCAGGCGTACCGCCATGTCCAGCGGCCGGCGCGCGGCATCCTCGAACAGGAAGGCCACGCGCTGCAGGGTTTCGTCGCCAGCCTGGTGGCCATAGCAATCGTTGTAGCGTTTGAAGTGGTCGATGTCGCCCAGCAGCATCGCCACCGGCTGGCCCTCGCGCTGGCTCTGCCGCCATAGGGTGTCCAAGTGACGGTGAAAGCTGCGTCGATTGTGTAGGCCGGTCAGGCTGTCGCGATCCGCCAGCTGGCGCAGCAGGCGACGAATGAGGAATTGTTCGCGGGACTTGTATTCGAGCTGGTAACAGCCGGCCGCGCCGATCAGATTGCCGAGCAGCAGGTACAGCAATTGCGAAAGCAGATTGGTCTGGGTGCCGATGGTCAGCTCCAGTCCGGCGTAGACGAACAGGATGCTCAGCGAGACGCCGATCGCCTCGGGCAGGCGCATGCCGGCAAGGAAATAGCTGCCCAGACAGATGAGCAGCAAGCCTTCGGAGGGATAGCCGGGATAGACCCATTGGGCCAGCACCACCACCACGGCGGAGCCGATGCCCATGCCCAGCACGCATATCAGGGTCAGGGGACTGAGCAAGCGACTGTGGCGTCGCTGCAGCACCAGGGCGACGCAGGCCAGCAGCAGCACCAGCACGGCGGCACGTACCCCGATCACCCACCAGAGCACCGGCGGTGCGATGAAGCGGAAATCCAGTGCGCCCTGTACCAGCAGAATCAGGACACAGACCAGCAGCGCGATGCGGCGCAACGCGAAGGTGTGATCCAACTGGTGACGCCGATATTCCGCTTCCAGTTCTGCGGCAAAGCTCAAACGGCGAAAACCCTGGTTCAGCTGGTCCGAATACGGATTCGCCAGCATGTCCTCGAGTCGTAAACGCACCGTATTGCTCAATTGTCGTCGTTCCCTGAACTATCCACCGGGAGCCACCCTAACGCCCCGGATGAATGACTGCAATATGACATCACTACATGTCAAAAGCCCGTCACAAAAGTACCTCGACGTCAGGATCGAACGAGGGGTCGTCGCCCTCCTCGTCCCCTTCTGTCGCGTCCATCGTTTCTTCGAGCAGATCATCGAAATCGGTCTTCAGGCCCAGCTCCATCTCGTCCAGCTCGGCCAGCAGGGTGCGGAAGTTGACCTCGCCGGCCGGCGCCAGGCCGTCCTCATCCACTACCAGGCTATCGGCGCGCGCCTGCAGCCCGGCCGGCACCGGCAGATCGTCGTCCTGCACCGGCTGCGGCTCCGGCTCCATGGCGCGCAGTTCGGCCAGCGGCGGCAGCGCGTCGAGACTGTTCAGGTTGAAATGATCCAGAAAGGCCTTGGTGGTCGCCAGCATCGCCGGTCGGCCGGGCACTTCACGGTAGCCGACCACGCGAATCCACTCGCGCTCCTGCAGGGTCTTGACGATCTGGCTGCTGACCTGCACGCCGCGGATGTCCTCGATTTCGCCGCGGGTGATCGGCTGGCGGTAGGCAATCAGCGCGAGGGTTTCCAGTAGCGCGCGGGAATAGCGCTGCGGGCGCTCCTCCCACAGTCGGCCGACCCACGGTGCGAAGCGCTCGCGCACCTGCAGGCGGTAGCCACTGGCGACTTCCTTGAGTTCAAAGGCCCGCCCCTCGCAGCGCTGGCCGAGCACCTCCAGCGCCGCGCGCAGTTGCGGCGCATCGGGCCGCTCGACCTCGTCGAACAGTTCGCTCAAACGTTCCAGGGACAGAGGCTTGCCAGAGGCCAGCAGCAGGGCTTCCAGCAGGGTGGCCAGATCGTTTGGATCGGACAGGTTCATGCTTGCTCGGCCTCGGCGCGGACACGGACATGGATGGGGGCAAAGGGTTCGTTCTGCACCAGCTCGACCAGGGATTCCTTGATGAGCTCCAGGATGGCCATGAAGGTCACCACCACGCCCAGGCGGCCTTCCTCGATGCGAAACAGCTGGCCAAAGGGTACGAAATGGCCGTCGCGCAAGCGTTCCAGAACCTCGCTCATGCGCTCGCGGGTGGACAGCGCCTCGCGGGTCACCTGATGGCTTTCGAACATGTCGGCGCGGCGCAGCACCTCGGCCATGGCCAGCAGCATCTCGGACAGCTCGACCTGCGGCAGCAGGGTACGCGCCCGTGCCTGTGGGGCCTCGACACGCGGCACGTGCAGATCGCGGCCCAGGCGCGGCAGCTGGTCGAGATCCTCGGCGGCGGCCTTGAAGCGTTCGTATTCCTGCAGGCGGCGGATCAGCTCGGCGCGCGGATCATCCTCGTCTTCGTCCTCCTTGCTGGAACGCGGCAGCAGCATGCGCGACTTGATCTCGGCCAGCATGGCGGCCATCACCAGGTATTCGGCGGCCAGTTCCAGGCGCGCCACCTTCATCAGTTCGACGTAGCCCATGTACTGGCGGGTGATTTCCGCCACCGGAATGTCGAGGATGTCGATATTCTGCTTGCGGATCAGGTAGAGCAGCAGGTCCAGCGGGCCCTCGAAGGCTTCGAGGAACACTTCCAGGGCATCCGGCGGGATGTACAGATCCTGCGGCATCTCGGTGACGGCCTCGCCGTACACCAGCGCCAGCGGCAGCTGCTCCGGAACGAGCGGGGCGGACTGCGCCTCGACGATCGGCGTCATGGTGTCAGGCGGTTTCCAGGAAGGGCTCGGGGTCGCCACAGCCGACTCGCGTCACTTCGGGGCGCTCGCCGGTCAGGTTGATCACCGTGGAGGCTTCCAGGCCACCGAAGCCGCCATCGATGATCAAATCCACGTGATGTTCCAGCAGGCCGCGCATGTCGTAGGGATCGCTGAGCGGCAGGTCCTCACCGGGCATGATCAGGCTCACCGACATCAGCGGCGCGCCCAGCTCGCGCAGCAGCGCTTGAGCGATCGGATGCTCCGGCACCCGCAGGCCGATGGTGCGCCGCTTGGGGTGTAGCAGCATGCGCGGCACTTCGCGGGTGGCGTCGAGAATGAAGGTGTAAGGGCCGGGCGTATGTATTTTCAACAGGCGGAACGCACCGGTATCCACTTTGGCGAAGACACCCAGCTGCGAGAGGTCGCAGCACACCAGGGTGAAGTTGTGCTTGTCGTCCAGCCGGCGCAGGCGACGGATGCGCTCCAGCGCGCCCTTGTCGCCCAGCTGGCAGCCCAGCGCGTAGGACGAGTCGGTCGGATAGGCAATCACCCCGCCCGTCCGCAGGATTTCCGCCGCCTGCTTGACCAGCCGTGGCTGGGGATTCTCCGGATGGATCTGAAAAAACTGGCTCATGACCTCTCCCTTGCTCAATGCACGGCCCTGGGCGGACTGTCGCTGAAGCGCAACCACAACGGCGACAGATCTTCCGGCAGAGGGCGATAAAGTCCCAGCTCGGCCCACTGGGCCGGCGCGTGGAAATCGCTGCCGATACTGGCCAGCAAACCGAATTCGCGGGCCAGGATAGCCAGGCTGCCGACCTGCTCGGCCGGCTGCAGACCATTGACCACTTCCAGCGCCTGCCCGCCGGCGGCAATGAACTCGCCAACCAGCCGACGCCGCTTGCTGCGCGTAAAGTCGTACTGGCGCGGATGGGCCAGGCTGACCCAGGCGCCGGCGGCGCGTAGCGTGGCCACCGTCTGCTCCAGACTCGGCCAGTGCTGTTTCACATCGCCCAGTTTTCCGGCGCCCAGCCACTTGCGAAACGCCTCGGAACGGTCACGCACATGGCCGGCGCGCTGCAGGAATTCGGCGAAATGCGGACGTCCCGGGGCATTCTGGCCGTCGCCCAGCGCATGCTGGACCGCCCGGGCACCCTCCAGCGCGTCGGGCATGCCCTTGGCCGCCAAGCGTCGGGCGATCTCCTCAGCACGGCTCCAGCGCGCCACGCGCAGTTCCTCAAGTGCCGCACACAGCACCGGGGCTTGCGGATCGAAGCCGTAGCCCAGCACATGAATGGTGGCGCCACCCCACAGGCAGGACAGTTCCACACCGTTGACGAAGCGCATGCCCAGCCGCTCGGCGGCGGCGCGGGCTTCCGCCAGGCCATCCAGGGTGTCGTGATCGGTCAGGGCCAGCAGCCCCACGCCACAGGCATGGGCACGCGCCACCACATCGGCGGGCGCAAAAACGCCGTCGGAGGCAGTGCTGTGGCAGTGCAGATCGACCTTCAGAGGGCCGCTTTCGCATTCAGTCATGTTTGTTATTATGCCGCGTCATTCCGCGCCTGGCTGCCACTGTGAAACAACTGATCGATTTCATTCCGCTGATCCTGTTCTTCATCGTTTACAAGATGGACCCGCGCACTGTCGAGCTGGCTGGCCAGTCTGTCGAACTCGGCGGCATCTTCAGCGCCACCGGCGTGCTGATCGCCAGCTCGGTGGTGGTTTACGGCCTGCTCTTCTTGCAGCACAGGAAATTGGAGAAGGGCCAGTGGTTGACCCTCCTCGCCTGCCTTGTGTTCGGTGGCATGACCCTGGCGTTTCACAGCGAGACCTTCCTGAAGTGGAAGGCACCGGTGGTCAACTGGTTGTTCGCCACGGCGTTTGCCGCCTCGCATTTCATCGGCGACCGCCCGCTGGTGCAGCGCATCATGGGTCACGCCATCAGCCTGCCGCAGCATTTGTGGGTACGCCTGAACCTGGCCTGGGTGGTGTTCTTCCTGATCAGCGGTTTCGCCAACCTGGCGGTGGCTTTCACCTTTCATGACATCTGGGTGGATTTCAAGGTCTTCGGCAGCCTGGGCATGACTCTGCTGTTCCTGCTCGGCCAGGGCATCTTCCTGGCGCGCCACATGCAACACGACGCCCCCAAGCAGGGCAAGGAATGAACATGCTGTACGCGATTATCGCCACCGACGTGCCCGGCACCCTGGAACAGCGCCTGGCCGTCCGCCCGGCCCATCTGGCACGCTTGCAACAGTTGAAGGACGAGGGCCGCCTGGTGCTGGCCGGCCCGCACCCGGCCGAGGACGGCGCAGGCTTCACCGGCAGTCTGGTGGTCGCCGAGTTCGACTCCCTGCAGGGCGCGCGTGACTGGGCGGCCGCCGATCCCTACCGCGATGCCGGGGTATACGGCGAAGTCATCGTCAAGCCGTTCAAGCAGGTTTTCCCCTGACACCATGAGCCAGGTGCTGCTGATCGACGACGACCAGGAGCTCTGCGAGCTGCTGGCCAGCTGGCTGCGCCAGGAAGGCTTCGAGGTGCGCGCCTGCCATGACGGACAGAGCGCTCGCGCGGAACTGGCGCAGAGTGCGCCCGCCGCCGTGGTGCTGGACGTGATGCTGCCCGACGGCAGCGGACTGGAATTGCTCAAGCAACTGCGCAGCCGGCACGCCGAGCTGCCGGTACTGATGCTCTCGGCGCGCGGCGAGCCGCTGGACCGCATTCTCGGTCTGGAGCTGGGCGCCGACGACTACCTGGCCAAGCCCTGCGATCCCCGCGAACTGACCGCCCGCCTGCGCGCGGTGCTGCGTCGCAGCGTGGCGCCCAGCACGCCCAGCCAGCTGGAAATGGACGACTTGACCTTCAGCCCGGCGCGCGGCGTGGCGCGCATCGGCGAGCACGAAGTCAGCCTCACCATGTCCGAAGGTCGCCTGCTCGAAGCCCTGCTCGCGCAGCCCGGCGAACCGCTGGACAAGCAGGAACTTGCCCAACTGGCCCTCGGCCGCAAGCTCACCCTCTACGACCGCAGCCTGGACATGCACGTCAGCAACCTGCGCAAGAAACTCGGCCCGCACCCGGACGGCAGCCCGCGCATACTCGCGCTACGCAGCCGGGGTTACTACTACTGCCGCCAGTCCTGCTGAGTCGTAGGCCTCCTTTACCCTGCCTTTACCCTCGCCTGACCGCGCCTGACCTTCACATCCCTAGACTGGCCACATCCGGAATCGCCGGAACTGACTCAAGAGGATGTCATCATGCGCAAGACACTTACCGCCCTGCTGATCGCCGCCGCCCTCCCCGCCGCTGCCATGGCCATGCCAGGCCCGTCGGCACCCTGCGCACCGGAAACCATGCAAGGCATGCAGCACAAGGGCTTCCACGGCAAGCACGACGGCGGCATGCGCAACCTGGACCTGACCCGTGAACAGCGCCGCGAGATCGGCCGCATCATGGGCGAGCAGCACAAGGCCCAGCGCGAGACGCGCCAGCGCTACCTGGACAAGTTGCCGCAGCAAGACCGCGAGGCCATGCAGAAGGAAATGCGCGACAACCGCGACAAGCGCCAGCAGGAAATCCGCGGGCTGCTGACGCCGGAACAGCAGAAGCACTTCGACGAGATGCGCAAGAACATGGGCGAGCGCCAGGCGGAATGGAGCGAGTTCCAGCAATGGAAGGCCAACAAGGCCAAAGCCCAGTAATATCCGCCACCAACCGTAACGCCGGTCAGGTCGTCGCCTGACCGGCTTTTTCGCTTCCGGAGAATCCCGTGCGCTCGATCTTCTGGCGAATCCTGGCAAGCTTCTGGCTGGCCCTGGCCCTGGTGGCCGGCCTGTCGCTGCTGCTGGGCCGCACCCTCAACCAGGATTCCTGGATTCTGGCGCGCCATCCGGTGGTCAAGAATCTGGCCGAGCGCTGGAGCGGCGTCTATGAGCAGCAGGGCGTCGAGCAGGCCCGGCAGTTCCTCGACAGCGTGCGCCGCGAGCATCGCATCGATGTGCAGGTGTTCGGCGAAGGCGGCGAGCCCCTGGTGACAGGCACCGCGCCACGCCGCACCATGGCGCCGGGCGGACCGCGCGCGCGTCATCCGCATTTGCCTTGGCGACGACTGAGCACCGATTACACCAGCCCGGACAGTGGCGACACCTACCTGTTCCTCTACCGCATTCCTCACACGGAACTGGCCGCCTGGCACCGTGACAGCCTGCTCTGGCCGCTGAGCGCACTGGGCATCGCCCTGGTGGTGCTTACCCTGTTCAGCCTGCTGCTGACCCTGGCCATCAGCCGGCCGCTCAACCGCCTGCGCAGCGCCGTGCATGATCTGGGACAGACCAGCTATCAGCAGAACAGCCTGGCGGCCCTGGCGGCGCGCCGGGACGAATTCGGGGTGCTGGCCGGCGACTTCAACCGCATGGGCGAACGCCTGCAGGGACTGATCAGCAGCCAGCGCCAGCTGCTGCGCGACGTGTCACACGAGCTGCGCTCGCCGCTGGCGCGGCTGCGCATCGCCTTGGCTCTGGCGGAGCGCGCGGACGAACCGGAACGCGCCCGGCTCTGGCCACGCCTGAACCAGGAGTGCGACCGCCTGGAAGCGCTGATCAGCGAAATCCTGGCGCTGGCCCGCCTGGACAGCAATCCTGGCCCCAGCCATGCCATCGACATCGCCGAACTGCTCACCGGTCTGCGCGAGGACGCACGGCTGGCGGCGCCCGACAAACCGATCCGTCTCGACGTGGAAAACGGCCTGCGCCTGATGGGCTGGCCGGACATGCTGGAGCGGGCGGTGGACAACCTGCTGCGCAATGCACAGCGCTTCAGCCCGCCGGATCAGCCCATCGAAGTGCGCGCCGAACGGCGCCAGAACCGCCTGTTGCTCAGCGTGCGCGATCACGGAGCGGGGGTTTCCGAGGAGCATCTGGGCCAGCTTGGCGAGCCGTTCTTCCGGGCGCCGGGGCAGACCGCCGCCGGCTATGGACTGGGCCTGGCCATGGCCCGCCGGGCCGCGGAACGCCATGGCGGCCAGCTGCTGCTGGCCAACCATGCCGAGGGCGGCTTCGTCGCCACGCTCGACCTGCCGCTCACCGGCAGTCTGGAATAGATCGGATCAGCCGCCAACCCGTTGCTTCTGTGCCGATTCTTCCGGCGCCGACATGTGTTTCAGGCCTTCGTCCAGGCTGGCCAGCTCGGCGTGCAACGCACACGCCGCCTGCAGCATGGGCACCGCCAGGGCGGCGCCGCTGCCGTCGCCGAGCAGCAGGTCCAGCTGCAACAACGGCTCGGCCTTGAGCGCATCCAGCAGCCAGTGGTGGCCCGGCTCGGCGGTGCAGTGCGAAAACAGCAGCCACGGGCGGCAACGGGGATTGAGGTGGGTGGCCAGCAAGGCGGCGACGGTACTGACGAAGCCGTCCACCAGCACCGGCACGCCCAGTTGGGCACAGCCCAGGTAGGCACCGGTCAGCGCCGCGATCTCGAAACCGCCCAGACTCTGCAGCAACCCCAGGGGATTGCCCAGCACCGCCTGGTGACGCTCCAGCGCCGCTTCAATCAGCGTGCGCTTGCGCGCCACGCCGGCGGCATCCAGGCCGCAGCCCGGACCGACCATCAGCTCCGCCGGACAGCCGAGCAGCGCGCAGGCCAGGGCGCTGGCCGAAGTGCTCGAGCCCACCCCGAGGGCACCGCCGATGAACAGGTCGAGGTTGGCGGCCATGGCGCGCTCGGCCGCATCGCGTCCGGCTTCCAGGGCGACCAGGCATTGCGCCGGCGTCATGGCGTCTTCGGCGAGGAAGTTGCGCGTGCCGGCGGCCAGCTGCAGATGCCGAACCCCGACCAGGCCGGCCGGTTGGCGCAACGTGCCCAGATCGACGATATCCAGCGAGGCATTCAGCCGGCGGGCCAGAATGGACAGCGTCGACACGCCCTCGGCGATGTTGCCAAGCATCATGCCGGTCACCGCGCGCGGCACGGCCGATACGCCGACCTCGGCCACGCCGTGATCGGCGACGAACAGGTAGCAGCCCAGGCGGGACAGTTCAGGCATCTCGCGTCCCTGCTGGGCGGCGAGTCGAATCAGAAAGGGTTCCAGTCGGCCGAGGGCGCGAACCGGCTTGAGCTGGCGGCGCTGGCGCTCGGTGGCCTTGCGCAGGGCGATATGATCCAGAGACTGGCAGGGTTCCTGCCACCAAAACAGGCTCATGAAGCGGCTCCTTGTGGTGCTCGCGGCCAGCCGCGAACTCATCACTCAACCGTTACCGGGGTCGACCGGACCTTGCGGAAACGGTTGCCTGGTACAACGAAAATCGCCGGCATTATAGGGCCGTTCAGAGCAAATGCTCTATTTATAACGCAGCCAGATAGTCAGTCATTGGTCGAACATCTAGCGCCTCGCCAAATCCTTGTCGTCGAGGATTCGCTTCGCGCCGACATAGGCTCCGGACCAGTAGCGATTGGACAGGCTGTCCAGGCGCACCGTGCCGCCGGACGACGGCGCATGTACGAAACGCCCCTCGCCCACATAAATGCCCGCATGGCTCACCTTGCCCCAGCCGCTGGTGGCGAAGAGCAGCAGATCGCCCGGCTGCAGCGCCTTGCGCTTGACCGCGGGAGCCCCCAGCTCGCCCAGTTGCCGGGTGGTGCGGGGCAGCAGGATGCCGGCGGCGTCCTTGTAGACGAAGCCGATCAGACCACTGCAATCGAAGCCGCTTGCCGGCGTGTTGCCACCCCAACGGTACGGGGTGCCCACCAGGCCGATGGCGCGAAACAGCACATCGCTGGGCTGCGCGGAGGCCGAACGCGCGGTATAGACGACGCCGGAATCCGGCTTGTGCGAGGAACAGGCAGCCAGCAGGCCGAACAGGACAGGCCAGAGCAGTAGACGGGCCGCAGTGGGCATGGCGGGCTCCTCGGGTGAGAGAGCCATCACTTTGCCCAGTGTTGCGGCCGAGGGCAACCCGGCCCGGGTTTTGTGCAGGGCGCCCCTGGCCGGGTGTGCCAGAAGCTCGCGACTGAAGTCGCGCCTACAGGTTCATGCCGCCCGGGGCTTGGCAGGAGCGGCTTCAGCCGCGATGGCTATTGCGCGGCAACTCAGGGCTCCAGCCGGGCCAGATTCAGGGGTTG
>DATJDB010000269.1:0-5078 GCA_035497635.1 Pseudomonas sp.
GACTGATGCAAACGCGCTTGTCCCGGCCGGTCCCGGCTGACTACCATCGAACGCCTGAGTCCAGGGAAGCCACCATGCGCGAACGCACCATTGCCAGTCATTTCGTCCGCGCCGCGCTGTGCGGGGCGCGGACCCGCGACCTGGACATCAGCGCGCTGCTGGGCGAAGCCGGCTTGCCGCCCGCCGTACTGGAAGAACCCGCCGCGCGGGTGACGGCGGCACAGTATGCGCGACTGATCCGTCTGCTCTGGCAGCGCCTCGATGACGAATACCTGGGGCTGGCCGCGCAGCCCAGTCTGCCCGGCACCTTTGCCATGATGGCCTGCGCGATCATCCATTGCGGCACCCTGGAAAAGGCCCTGCGGCGCGGCATTCGCTTCTACCGGCTGTTCCCCGGCAGCCCCGAGTTCACGCTGCGCCGCGAGGGCGCGCAGGCCTGGCTGTGCCTGCGGGTGGAGCCGACCCGCGATCCCGAGCATTTCCTCAGTGAAAGCCTGCTGCTGATCTGGCATCGCCTGGCCAGCTGGCTGGTCGGCCAGCGCATCGCTCTGGAGGAACTGTGCCTGGCCTATCCGCAGCCCGGCCATGTCGCCGAGTACGACCTGCTGTTCCCCGGCGTTCGACGCTTTGCCGCCGGCTTTACCGGGCTGCGCTTCGCCGCCGCGCATCTGGATCAGCCGCTGCTGCAGGACGAGCGCACCCTAAAGCGCTTCCTCGAACAGGCGCCCGCCGACCTGCTCAGCCGTCCCGCCGGGGACGACTCGCTGACCGTGCGTATCCAGCGCCTGCTCGGCCGCGACTGCCGCCAGTGGCCGGATCTGGAACAGCTGGCCCGCCAGCTCAACTGCAGCCCGCAGACCCTGCGCCGACGCCTGCGCGAGCAGGGCAGCAGCTTCCAGGTCATCAAGGACCAGTTGCGCCGCGACCGCGCCATCTACCTGCTCGGCCGTCCGGAACTGTCCATCCAGGAGATCGCCGAGCAACTGGGCTTCTCGGAAGCCTCGGCATTTCACCGGGCGTTTCGCAAATGGACCCGCCTGACGCCCGGCGCCTATCGCGAGCCGGTAGACAAATGAGACAGAACCCCGCTTGCAGCCGCTAGCGGAATCGCCAGAATGGAGGCCCTTCGCCTTCCCTGTCCGGATTCGCCATGTTCCTGTCCCGAGGCTTCAAGTCCATCGCCACCACCTGGCTGGCCGGCCTGCTGGCCCTGCTACCCCTGACCCTCACCCTGGCGCTGGTCACCTGGATCGTCAGCCTGCTCAACCGCTTCGCCGGCCCGGCCACCGGTGTCGGCCAGCTGTTCGCCGTCCTCGGCTATCCCTTCGTGGAAAGCCCGAAACTGGCCTACCTGCTCGGCACGCTGATTCTCATCGTCGCCATCTACCCCTTGGGGCTGGCAGTGCAACTGGGACTCAAGAAGCCGCTGGCCAAGCTGTTCAAGCTGACGGTGGAGCGCATTCCGCTGCTGGGCAAACTGTATGGGCTGACCGACCGTTTCGTCGGCCTGCTGGATCAGAAGGAAGACGCCGACATCGCCGCCATGAGCCCGGTTTGGTGCTTCTTCGGCGGCGACGGTGTGGCGGTGCTGGCGTTGCTGCCCAACCCCGAGCCCGTTCTGATCAACGGGCGGCGCTATTTCGCGGTACTGGTGCCCACCGCGCCGATTCCGGTGGGCGGCGGGCTGCTGTACATGCCGGTGGAATGGATCAAGCCGGCGCAGATGGGTATGGACACCTTCACCAGCATCTATGTGTCGATGGGCATCACCCCGCCGCCCTATCCGGGGACGGACAGCCGGCCGGTCGATGTCTCGCCGACCGCGCAGGCCGACTGATCAGCCGCGGGCCAGACGCAGCGTCTGCACGCTGGCCAGCACAAACAGACCGGAGAGCAGCGCCAGCAAGGGCAGCCAGCCAGCATGGCTCCAGACCCAGCCGCCGCAATAACCGATCACGCTGGAACCCAGGTAATAGGCGCACAGGTACAGAGCCGACGCCTGCGCCTTGGCGCCCTTGGCACGCTGACCGACCTGGCCGCTGGCCACCGCATGGGTGGCGAAGAAGCCCAGGGTGACCAGGCCAAGCCCCGCCACGACGCTCCACAGCCAGGGCATGGCGCACAGTCCCACGCCGAGCAGCATGATCAGCAGGCCGCCCATCATCACCCGCGATGCGCCGAAGCGCGGCACCAGCCGCCCGCCCCAGCCGGCGCTGAGGATGCCGATCAGGTAGACGGTGAACAGCAGGCCGATCACCGTCGAGGACAGCCCGAACGGCGGCGCCGCCAGACGGAAGCCGATGTAGTTGAACAGCGCGACGAAGCCACCCATCAGCAGAAACGCGATGCTGAACAGGATGCGCAGCTCGCGGTTGGCCAGGTGCAGACGGAAGTTGTTGAGCAGGGTGCGCAGCGACAGCGGTTGCGCCTTGAAGTGTCGTGACGGCGGCAGCAGCCAGTGGAACAGCAGCAGCGCCAGCAGACCGAGACCGGCAATGCCGCCCAGCGCCAGCTCCCAGCCGCCCAGATCGGCAAACAGGCCGGCCAGCAGACGTCCGAGCAGTCCGCCCAGCGCGGTGCCGCCGATATAGAGTCCCATCGCCGCCGGCAGCGACGGCGGATCGAACTCCTCGCCCACATACGCCATGGCCAGCGCCGGCAGGCCGCTGAGCGCCAACCCCAGCAAAGTGCGCAGCACCAGCAGCACCTGCCAGTCGTCCACCAGCGCGCAGGCAATGCCCAGCACGCTGGCCAGGCCCAGGGCGGCAATCATCACCGGCTTGCGACCCCAGCTCTCGGCAAGCGCACCGGCCACCAGCATGGCGAACGCCAGGCTCAGGGTGGCCAGCGAGAGCACCAGGCTGCTGCTCGCGGCGGACACACGAAAATGCGCCGCCAGCAACGGCAGCAGCGGCTGCACGCAGTACAGCAGAGCAAAGGTGGCAAAACCGGCACAGAACAGCGCCAGGGTGGCCCGGCGGTAATCGGCACTGCCGCGCTGGATGTAGCCGGCAGAATCGGAAGATGCGGACATTCGGGTAAAACACTCGCGGTTCGCCCCCATCGAGGGGCGGCGCGCAGCCTATCACTTCTCTCCCCGCCTTGCAGGACAAGATGACGCAGGGAACCTGCGCCCGTTATGGCTGCCTCCTTAGAAGCATTCCCCCGACGGAGACAGCGCATGCCAGCCAACAGCCTCGCCCAGGCCGAAATCCACACCCGGGAACTGACCTACCAGAGCGCCGATGGCACGCAGCTGCGCGGCTATCTGGCCTGCGACGAGGCGGAAGAAGGCCTGCGCCCGGGCATTCTCGTCGCGCCCGAATTCTGGGGGCTGAACGACTATATCCAGCGCCGCGCCCGCAGCGTGGCGGCGCTCGGCTACACCGCGCTGGCGCTGGACATGTATGGCGACGCCCGCACGACCACCCGGCCGGAGGACGCCGTGGCACTGATGCAGGCGGCCACGGCCAGCGTCGCGATCACCCGTCAGCGCTTCGTGGCGGGCCTGGATCTACTGTTGCGCCAGCCGCAGGTGGATCCACAGCGTATCGGCGCCATCGGCTACTGCTTCGGCGGCAAGCTGGTGCTGGACATGGCGCGCCAGGGACTGCCCCTGGCCGGCGTGGTCAGTTTCCATGGCCGCCTGACGCCCGCCGTGCCGGCCACGCCAGGCAGCGTCAGGGCACGGGTACTGGTCGAGCATGGCGAGGCCGACAGCATGACCACGCCCGAGCAATTGCAGGACTTCCAGGAGGAAATGCGCCAGGCTGGAGCGGACTACCGGCTGGTGATCCACCCCGGCGCTCGCCACGGCTTCACCAACCCGCAGGCGGACGAGCGGCGTACGGCCACACTCGATATCGGCTATCAACGCGAAGCCGACGAGCGCTCGTGGGAGGACATGAAGGCGTTTTTTGCGGAGGTGTTTGTGTAGGGCGGCGCCCACCGGCGGACGCGGACATTGTGGGGCCGGGTTTATCCCGGCCAACGTGGTTGGGCGCAACAGGATGAGTTGGCCTGACTCCGCTGGCCGGCATAAAGCCGGCCCTACCAGTCAGCAGTGGCGCCGCGGATTTTCGCCAACAAAAAAGGGCGACCGAAGTCGCCCTTTTTATCAGCAGGAATCAGAACTTAGTTCTGGTTCATCTGAGCACGGATCAGATCACCAATGGTGGTCGGACCGGTGGCTTCGGTTTCCTGCTTGGTACGCAGTTCCTTCATCGCGTCCTTCTCGTCCTCGACATCCTTGGACTTGATGGACAGGCTGATGACGCGGGACTTGCGGTCGATGCTGATGATCTTGGCTTCGACTTCGTCGCCTTCCTTCAGCACGTTACGGGCGTCTTCAACGCGGTCACGGCTGATTTCGGAAGCCTTCAGAGTGGCTTCGATGTCGTCGCCCAGGTCGATGACAGCACCCTTGGCATCAACTTCCTTCACGGTACCGCGAACGATGGTGCCCTTCTCGTGGGTAGAGGCGTAGTTGGAGAACGGATCGTCTTCCAGCTGCTTGATACCCAGGGAGATGCGCTCACGCTCCGGATCAACGGACAGGATGACGGTTTCCAGCTCGTCGCCCTTCTTGAAGCGGCGAACGGCTTCTTCGCCCTGCTCGTTCCAGGAGATATCGGACAGGTGAACCAGACCGTCGATGCCGCCGTCCAGACCAATGAAGATACCGAAATCGGTGATCGACTTGATGGTGCCGGAGATGCGGTCGCCCTTGTTGAACTGGCCAGAGAAGTCTTCCCACGGGTTGGACTTGCACTGCTTGATGCCCAGGGAGATACGACGACGCTCTTCGTCGATGTCCAGAACCATGACTTCCACTTCGTCGCCAACCTGAACGACCTTGGACGGGTGGATGTTCTTGTTGGTCCAGTCCATTTCGGACACGTGCACCAGACCCTCGACGCCTTCTTCCAGCTCGGCGAAGCAGCCGTAATCGGTCAGGTTGGTGACGCGAGCCTGAACACGGGTGCCTTCCGGGTAACGGGCCTTGATGGCGACCCACGGATCTTCGCCCAGCTGCTTCAGACCCAGGGAGACGCGGTTGCGCTCGCGGTCGAACTTCA
>DATJDB010000270.1:0-13214 GCA_035497635.1 Pseudomonas sp.
ATCTGAAAATCCTCATCGCCGTACTGGTGACGCTGGGAGTGATTGTCACCGCCTACCAGATCTTCGTGCTGGGCATCCCGCTGACCGAAGACGAGACTGCGGACCTGTGGAACATCGACGCTCGCGTGGAACTCCAGGCCAGCCCGCGCGAACCGGTCAAGGTGCAGATGTTCGTGCCGCCACCGGCAGCCAGCCATGTCAGCCTCAACGAGAGCTTCATATCCAACAATTACGGAGTCAGCATCAACCGCGTGGATGGTAACCGCAGGGTAACCTGGTCCGCCCGTCGCGCCAGCGGCGAGCAGACGCTGTATTACCGGCTGGTGCTGACCAAGCGCTACGGCGGCGAGCAAAGCGATGACAAGGGGCCGATCTTTCGCGAAAGCATCCCCATCGACGGGCCGGAGAAGATTGCCGCCGAAGCACTGCTGGCCCCCATCCGCCAGCACTCGGCGGATGTAGAGACCTTCATCAGCGAGACCATTACCCGCGTCAACAACCTCGGCGACGACAATGTCGGCCTGCTGCTGGGCGGGGATCGTTCCACCGCCAACAAGGCCAAGGTCATCGACCTGCTGCTGTCAATCGCCCATGTGCCCATGGAGCGGGTGAACACCATCCGTCTGGCCAACGGCATCGCACAGACACCGGAGCTCTGGCTGCGCAGCTACAACGGCAGCCAGTGGCTGTATTTCAATCCGGACACCGGCGAGCAGGGCCTGCCCGCGGACCGGCTGATCTGGTGGTTCGGTGAGGAACCGCTGATCAGCGTCGAGGGCGGCCGCAATCCTCACGTGGAATTCACCCTGAACAACAGCCAGATCAATGCCATTCGCCTGGCGCAGCTGTCCGATGCACAGGCCCAGGCCGGCTTCCTGGAATACTCCCTGTACGGGTTGCCGCTGCAGACCCAGCACACCTACCAGATCATGATCATGATCCCGATCGGCGTGCTGGTGATCCTGATCCTGCGCAACCTCGGCGGGCTGCAGACGCTGGGTACCTTCACGCCGGTGCTGATCGCCCTGGCCTTTCGGGAAACCGAACTGGGCTTTGGCATCGTGCTGTTCACCCTGGTCACCGCGCTGGGTCTGATGCTGCGTTCCTATCTCGAACACCTGAAGCTGCAGATGCTGCCACGCCTGTCGGTGGTGCTGACCTTCGTGGTGATCCTCATGGCCGTCATCAGCCTGCTCAGTCACAAGCTGGGCCTGGAACGTGGTCTGTCCATCGCCCTATTCCCCATGGTGATCCTGACCATGACCATCGAGCGCCTGTCGATCACCTGGGAAGAGCGCGGCGGCACCCACGCCTTCAAGGTCGCCATCGGCACCCTGGTGGCAGCCACCCTCGCCTACCTGTTGATGAGCATTCCCGAACTGACCTACTTCATCTTCACCTTCCCCGGGGTGCTGCTGATCATGGTCGCCTTCATGCTGGCCATGGGTCGCTATCGCGGCTACCGGCTGACCGAGCTGTTCCGCTTCAAGGCCTTCCTCAAGGACTGACACCATGTTCGGACTCTGGAAAACCTGGAAGGCACTGGAAGCCAAGGGAATCATGGGCATCAACCGTCGCAACGCGGACTACGTGCTGCAGTACAACAAGCGCAGCCTGTACCCGATCGTTGACGACAAGATCCTCACCAAGCAGCGTGCGCTGGCGGCCGGAATCAATGTCCCGGAGATGTACGGCATCATCGAGACAGAGAAGCAGATCGCCGGCCTCGACCGCATCATTGGCGGGCGCAACGATTTCGTGATCAAGCCGGCCCAGGGTGCCGGCGGCGACGGTATTCTGGTCGTCGCCGACCGGTTCGAAGGCCGCTACAAGACGGTATCGGGCCGCATCATCAGTCATGACGAAATCGAGCAGCAGCTGTCGACCATCCTGTCCGGCCTCTACTCGCTAGGCGGCCATCGGGACCGGGCACTGATCGAATACCGCGTCACCCCGGACCCGATCTTCAAGAGCATCAGCTACGAAGGCGTACCGGACATCCGCATCATCGTATTGATGGGCTATCCGGTAATGGCCATGTTGCGCCTGCCCACCCGCCAGTCCAACGGCAAGGCCAACCTGCACCAGGGCGCCATCGGCGTCGGCGTCGATCTGGCCACGGGCATTACCCTGGGCGGCACCTGGCTGAACAACCGGATCATCCGCCACCCCGACACCGGTAATGCGGTGGATGGCGTACAGCTGCCCGACTGGGACGGCTTCATGCGCCTGGCGGCGGGCTGCTACGAGCTGTGCGGGCTGGGTTACATCGGAGTGGACATGGTGCTTGATCAGGACAAGGGGCCGCTGATTCTCGAACTCAACGCCCGTCCCGGACTGAACATCCAGATCGCCAACGATTGCGGCCTGACCCTGCGTACCCAGGCGGTCGAAGCGCACCTGGAAACCCTACGCAAGAGCGGCACAACGGAAACCCCGGAGCAACGGGTACGCTTTGCCCAGGAGATATTCGGGCACGTCAAGCCGAAGGCCTGACCAGGCGTTGCGCGAAAAGCGCCTGCGCTCAATGTCTAGCGCAGCACCATCAATTCGAAACTGCCTTCCTCTGCATGCCGGTGTACCTGCACGCCTGCCTCGTTCAGCTCCAAGGGTTGCAACGGCCGCTTGTAGGGCCGGTTGTCCAGGGTCAGCCGTGCCCGGTCTTCCTCGGTGGTCAGCAGCAGCACGTAGCGCTCGCCGCGCCCGCCGAATACCGGCACGACCCCTTCGAGGAAGGCATAGCGATGCCAGCTTTCCGGGTGCAGGGTGGATACCGCTTCGCTCACCAGCCGGGTGGGACGACGCGATTCATCGAGAAACAGCAGCGACGGATAGACCAGTTGCCGGTTGGCGAAGCTGCGCACCCGCAGGCCGTAGCGTTGCCCAAAGCGCGGCAGCTTCAGGGCGATATAACGGCTGTCGAGGTGCGCCAGTTTCAGGCGCGGCGAGAATTGATTGAACTCCTCGTAGCGCGGCTCCTCATCAGACAACTCGATGAACGTACTTTCCGCCAGCTGTTCACAACAGCGCTCGAGCAATTCGCGATGCGGCTCGGCCAGCCTGGCCGGGGCGGCCTGTGGCTGCCAGGCCCGCGCTGGCTGGCCATCCAGGTCCGGCAACAGCGGCGACGGCCGCGCGAACTCCACCTGCCGCCCCTCGCTAAATTCGATCGGTGTGGCGGCCGACATGGCCGATCCACCGCCCTGTCCGACTGGCGAATTGTGCACCCGACCCTGACCGTCCACCCAGGTGAAATAGGCCCTGGAATGATCATCGGCCTGGAAGTTGCGCTCCTCCAGCCATTCCGCGGCCACGTAATCATCATCCAGCGGATCACGGCCGGACGTCTGTGCGGTGCCGGACGCGGCGACGGATTCTGGCGCCGCCACATGGAAACTGCTCTGCAGCGCGCCGCTGGCATCCACCCAGGTGAAATAACGACGCTTGGCCTCGCTACCGCCTGAAGCATCCTTGGTCCAGCCCTCCCCGTCCGGAGCGGCCATGGCCGCGCCGGCTCGGCCAGCCGAAGCCGTTTCAGCCTCAATGAAGGTGTTTTGCACACGCCCCAGGTCATCCAGCCAGGTCAGATAGCGCCCCGACCCCGCCTGTACCGGCAGGACCAGGGGCACCCACAACAACAACAGCAGCAGCAGCCACTTGCGCATGTCGACTCTCAGAAGGTGGTCCGATAGCTCACCGAGAAGATATAGGCTTTGACGGTCGTCTTGATGTCCAGGTCGGCATACGGGTTGTAAACCATGTCCAGCAACCCCGAACAGTTCACGTTGCAACTGGTTCCCGAGGGGATGTCCTGCTTGCTGATCAGGTAGTTGAAGCCGATATCGATTTCGGTGTCCTTGTCCCAGCGGTAGCCGGCGCCAATCCCGTACAAGTCGGCATCGCCCAGCGGCGCAAGAATATCCGCCCGATCGCTGGGGATGGCCGAGGACCGTGGCTCGTAACCGACCCGCAGACTCAGACGATCATTCACGTCGTACTGCATGCCAAGCGCCCAGCTCCACACCGACTCGTAGCCCCGGTCGAGAATGATGGACCGGTTGGTGGCGTTGTCGGGAGCAAACAGCATGGCGACGGTCAGCAGGTCCAGCTGACGGTCGAATTCCAGCTCCAGGTTTTCCCAGCTGCCGTAATCCGTCCATTTCACATCGAAGTTGACCTGCCAGCGCGGCAGCGGCCGCAACTTGATCCCGGTGGCGAAATGCGCGGGATGGGTGACATCCAGTGAAACGTTGCCCTGCTCGTGTTCCCAGATGCCATCGGGGGTGATGGAGGTGAACATGACGCCGAATAGGGAACTGTCCAGGCCTTTCCAGAAGTTCTGCCAGTTGTCGGTGTACTCGATGCGGTACTTGCCCTGCAGGCGCATCTTCGCTTCGCTCTGGTAGACGGCCCCCAGCGAGAACCACTCGGTCGGCTCCCAGAGGAAGCCAAGGTTCCAGGTCGGCGACAGCGTCTGCTGCATGTCGACTTCCAGGTTCGCCAGATCGGTGAACGGACCAAAGGGAGCGCCGCACAGGTTGATCAGAACATCCATCGGATTGCCATCGATGGTGCAGAGCGCATCCTGAACGGCGGCAACTACGCCGGTCATCATCCCCGGCGCCCGGAAGTCCTGTTTCAGCGCCAGCGCCTGGTGGGAAAAGCCGACCGAAAGCCCAAGGGAGAACTCGTCATTGACCTGGTAGGCCACCGAAGGTGAGAAATAGGTGATGCGCTGCAGGGCGATTTCCTGGCCCATATAACGGCCCGGGTCATCCTTGTCGCGCCGGAAGCCCACGGCTTGGGGGGTATACATATTGGTGGCAAAGGTGAACTTGGAACCCGGCGGGTTGATGGATACGCCGGCCAGCGGCGCGACCAGCACCGGCACATCCACCGTCCCGCCCAGGCCCGGCAGGTACATGGCCGACGTGGTGGTGCGGCTGCGTGAGCCAACGATGGGATCGTTCTTGAAATTGAAGAAATTGTCACCGTAATGGGAGGGAGCATCGAACTCCGCCCGTACATCCATGACGCCGGTGACCAGCTTCAGCGCCGTCTGGCGGCCCTTCAGCTTGGAAAGTGCTGCGGGGTTGTAGTGCACCGCGTCAATGCCACTGGAGTCGGCGGTGATCGCGTTGCCCAGGGCCATGGCCTTGGGATTACCCACGGTGAGGTTCTGGGAAAATTGTGCCTGGCTTTCCATTGCCCAGAGCAACGTCACCCCGGCAATCGCGCGCGCAAGCGGCGAAATTCGCATTTTCATGGGCTGTCCGCCTGCGCGTTATCGGGCCTTGAGGCCTTTGATATCCAGGGGCATGGAGAACCCCAGAAGGACATCCGGCGAATCCTCGGTAAGACCGAAACCGGCGTTGACGTTGATGATGCGATCCGGCGAGGTTCGCAGGCCCAGCGAGAAGTTCATGACCGCGCTGGTCTGCTCATTGCCTTCACCGGAAATATCCGCGAAGCGGAACTTGGGCTTCAGGCTGTGCGCCATCTGGTAGGAGGTGGCCAGCGACACGTCATAGGACAGCGCGTAGGCGAAACCCATGCTGAGCGAGAAGCTGCCGCCGGGATGGACTTCTTCCAACAGCCGTCCGCCGCGAACCTGGTCGACATCCTTGATCGGCGCGTTGTAGGCGTAGCCGAACGAGCCGAACAGCACGACCGGATCAAGGACATGCGAAACGTTCGCCCCCAGCCCCAGGCTGTAAAAACCATTGCCGGTCGACAGGTCGCGGTCGAGGTTGATGTCGTAGGGGCTTTCGCCAGTGGGGAAGCCCAGGTTGGCGTAGAAGGTGGTAACCGGCTTGCCGCGCAGCGAGTTCCAGGGCTGCCAGCGCAGGCTGGTGGACAGGTCACCGATGCTGTAGACGTCCAGATCACGCTCGGTGTCGAACTTGGCAATCAGCGGCAGGCGCACGCTGAAGGTCAGGTTGTCCCATACGCCGTAATCGAAGGTGAAGGCGTTGGTGAAGCTGTGCTGCGCCTCGCTCTGGCCAACGACGCTATAAACCGATCCGCCGGCATTTTCAGCAACCCGAATCGTCTGGATGGCCATGTCGCGGGTCAGTGAGTAATCGAAACCGTAGGTAAGGGTGCGCTCGCCCTTCCTGAGCAGGGTATAGCTCTGCTCGGCGGCCTGGAAAACCTCTTCCAACGCCTTGGTGCTGTCCGCATCATCTTCTTTCTTGGTCAGTGCTTCTCGGGCCTGCTCGACGCTACTTTCTTCGGCCCAAGCTTGCCCCGCGCCGACCAGCGAGATGATCGCCAGCCACGCCAGTCCCCGAACTCCCATGGTCTAACCCCTTGTTATTTTTAAATTTTGGGCCGCGCGTCCCCTGCGCGATTTGCTTGCTATTTGCGGCGGATGTAATGCGTTTCCTGCAGCTGATCGGCGGAGCCCATCTGGGTCGCCTGGTTTCCGGTGAATTTCGCCATGAGCGGAAATTCGCGGAATGCCAGCAGGCTGGTGGTTCTGTCATCCACAGCGCGCATGTCCCCTTCGTTCAGGGCAAGCGCGTTCACGGGCGGCCGCTCGCCCGGATACACGATGAAAACGACGTTCTGGTCCCAGACATCCTGGAAGCGCGCCTGGGTGAAACTGAGATTGCCCAGTGCCGGATCGGCCACATAAACCCGGCCGTCATGCACCTTGCGCAGCACCACGAAATGTTTGAAACCGGCATATTCGATCGGCACGATGGCCGGGTGTTCCAGGCTTACCAGATCCTTGAAATCGGCACGAAAACCGCCGCTCTGGTAGCCCAGCGCCGTTGTGAGGCGCTTCATGTCCAGCAGGGAGAACCCCCGCCGTTCGGCAATCTTCTCCGCTTCGCCATAGTGGAGAAGCCCTTCCATGACCTGGCGCTCATCCAGATTGAGCCCCAGGTAGTAATCCAGCACCGTGGTCAAGGCAGCGGAACCACAACTGTAGTCATAGGCCTGGCGGACCACGTTGCGATACTTGAGCTGGCTCAAGGGTTCGACAACCAGCGACTCACGCAGCGGGCCGGCGGCTGTCAGCCCATGACTGACATTCAGTCCACCCTCAGGCACCGTCTTGGTGTCGACAGCCTCGGTGAAGCCCCAGACAGCCAACAGACTCCCTAGCAGAATTTCGATCATTGCTGTTCTCTCGATCCAGAATCCGCCGGTTGCCCGGCGGATTGTCAGGCTCGGCCTGCGAAGGTCTTAGTGACCCCAGATGCGCAGCTGAGTACCGGCCATGTTCTGGTCGATGATGGCCAGGGAGCCCAGGCTGGCACCGGTGTCACCCACGCGGATGGCGCCGATGGAAACCTGGCCGGTCATTTCCGGCAGGCTGATCTGCAGTTGGTCGGTAGCGGTGCCACCGATATCGGTGGTAACCACGTCGATCATCAGCGGATTCTCGTCGGTGATGCTGAAGCCGGTCATGGCGATGTTTTCCAGGCGCAGGGTGCCGCTGCCGGAAGCATCGCTGTCGGTGTAGACGATGGCGCCGATGGTGCCATTGAAGTCACCGGCAATGCTGATGCCGTCTTGGCCGCTGATGCCGGCCAGGGAAGCGTCATCCAGAGCGCGGAGGTCGGCCTGAGCCATGAACGGAGCAGCGAGGACAGCAGCAGCCAGAGCCAGTTGATTCAATTTCATTGTTGTTATCTCCAGAAGTTCGGTTCGCAGGGATCATCCCAAAAGCTGTCGCGGCACCCGCCTCGACAGCAGGAGCGCTTCGTCTCGGTCCACCGTGTACCTCAGCTGGCGGTCGGAATGCATCGATTCGTCCTGCGCCTAAAACTAATGGGGCTTTGCGAAGCTGCCAGCCTATCCAAGGGATGGCACAGGCCGGGCAGCCTCTACCGTTCATCAGGCCTCGCCCAGCAGCCCCAGGCTCTTGCCTTTCAGCACAGCCTGGGTGCGACTGCGTACGGCGAGCTTGGCAAACAGGTTGTGCAGATGCCATTTGATGGTGGCCTCGGACAAATGCACCGCCCGAGCGATGTCACGGTTCGACAGCCCCGCTGCCACCAGCCGCAGGATCTCCCGCTCCCGATGGTTAACAACCTGATTTTCCTCGAGTTTTGCTGGATCTACAGTCAGCCGGCGACATTGCTCACGCAGCATTTCGCCCAGACTCGGCCAGGCGGCTTCCGACTGCCAGGCTTCCCAGAGCGGCAGCAACCACAACGCATCATCGAGAAACAGGCGCCGGTAGCCGCGTTCCCAGGCATCGCGTACGGTCTGGCCCAGCAGGCTGAACGCCTTGTCGCTGTTACCCTTGCGCCAATACGCTACGGAGAGTAACAGGCTCAAACGCAGGCGCCGGTCGCGCTGATGTTCGCCTGCCTGGGCCGATAACAGCGGCTCCAGCACCGCCTGGGCCTTCTCCGGACGCCGCTCGCTGAGCGCCAGACGAGCCTGGGCCAGGCTCAGAGCGGCGAAAGCGTCCGGATAGCGACTGATGTCCAGGCGATCCAGGTGTCGCTCCAGTTGCAGGCAGGCCCGCTCCGCTTCGTGGGGACGGTGCAGCCACAACAGGAAACTCACCTTGCAGCCCATCGCCAGGGCATAGACACGCTCGTAACCGGAGCCCTGCAGATTGAGCAGCCACTCCTCCAGCTCCGCCAGCCCCTGCTCCGGCTCCCCCGCGTAGAAGCGCGCACGCACCATGACCAGCCGCGCCCTGTTGATCAGCTCGATGGGGGTGGCCACGTCACGCCAGGTGGTGGCCAGCGGCAGCTCGGCCAGGATAGCGGCGTGGCGATCCTGTTCGTAGAGCAGATCGGCATAGGCCAGGGCCAGCGGCCCACCAACCCGGCTGCGCCGGCCGAACACTCGCTCGACCCGCTTGCGTGCCGCCTCGGCGATGGCGCGGCCGCGCTCCAGCTCGCCATATTCCTTGCTGATCAGAGCCTCGATAAGACTGGTCACTACATATAAGTAGGCGCTGTCCACCTGACGCAGTTCGCTGCGCGCCAGCGCAATGGCTTTGCCCGCCTCGGCAAAATCGCCGAGCAGCGCCAGGGCGGCGGCCTGCACGCAGGCCAGGCTGGCGCGAAACACCGGTTGACCGCTCGGCACCAGCACCAGCCACTGCCGGGATATCTTCAGACAGGTTTCCAGCTTGTCCTGATACAGGAGCACCAGCGCCTTGAGCACCTGGGCGGCGCCCAACAATTCAACCAACCCGGGCTGAGGCGCCTTGCCCCGCCCTTGCAGAAGGCGACCGCTGACCTCCTCGATCAGCGCCTCGGACTCGGCAAAGCGCTGATCGAAGGCCAGTTGCCAGGCGTAGAACAACTGAAAAACGGTGTGCTCGCGGATCTGCTCGGTGGGCACCTGCTTGAGCAGACTCAGGACTCGATAGGCGCGGTTGCCTGCCACTAGCCGGGCACCCTTGCGTTCCAGCAGGTTGGCGGCCAGGGCGAAATCCCTGGCGCGCAGGGCGTAAGCGATGGCGCGGTCGCCATGCCCCTGCGCCTCGCTCCAGCGGGCGGCGGCCAGCAACAAGGGTGTCGGGCTGCCGTGACGCGCCAGGCGCCCCTGCAGGAACTCGGCGAACAGATGGTGATAACGGAACCACTGGCCCTGGCCATCCAGCGGAACGATGAACAACTGCTCCCGCTGCAGGCGGGCCAGTATTTCAGCGCTGTCCGTGCGACCGGTCAGCGTGTCACATAGCTCGGCGCTGAACTCGTCGAGCACCGAGATCTGCGCCAGGAAGCGGCACAGCGATGGCGGCAGAGCATCCAGCACATCCTCGGCCAGGTAATCGGCAATATCGCGCTCGCTGCCGGTCAGCCCGCCGATGAAGGCCTTGTGGTCGGGATGGCGCGCCAGGGCCAGGGCCGACAGGTGCAAGGCAGTGATCCAGCCCTCGGTACGCTGATACAGCAGATCCAGCTCCCGTTCGGGCAGCGCCAGGTGGCGCAGGCGATTAAGATATTCAGCCGTCTCGGCCCGATTCAGGCGCAGCTCCGCGGCGCCGATCACCAGACAGGTGCCGTCCGGCAACGCCGTTTCATCACGCAGAAAACGAGGCACGAAACGGCTGCTGGCGATCAGATGCAGACCCGGCGGCAGCCTGTCCCGCAGGTAGCGCACAGCCTCGGGAAACTCCGGATGACGGATGCGGTGCACATCGTCGAGAAACAGATAGATCTCGTTGGGGAAGCGCTGGATATCGGCCAGAAATGCATCCAGCAGGGCTTCCGTAGGCCAGTTCGGCCCGTCGCGCAACAGCGCGCCGGTGTTGCCCTCGAAACCGGGCTGCGCCAGCTCCAGTGCCGCCAGCACATACTCGATCAACCGCAGTGGCTCGCTGTCGGCCTCGTCGCAGGACAACCAGGCCACGCATGCACCGGACTGGCTCAGGCGCTGGCGCAGTTGGGCCAGCAGCGTGCTCTTGCCGTAACCGGCCGGCGCGCCGAGCAGCAGCAACGGCAGATGACGCGCATCGAAAAGCCGGTCGATCAGCGGTTCGCGCCCCAGCAGTTCCCGGCCGCCCAGCTCGGTCGGAAACAGCTTGCTGCGCAACAGCGGCGGGCGAACGGTTACGTCCTGTTCGGGATGGTTCATGCCAGCACCCCCAGATCGCGGGCGCGACGGATCGCCTGAGTGCGATTGCGCACCCGCAATTTCTCGTAGATGTTGTGCAGGTGCCATTTCACGGTACCCAGCGCCAGTGTCAGCTGCCGTCCGATCTCATCATTGGAGAATCCCTGGGCAGCCAGACGGATGACTTCAAGTTCGCGCTCGGTCAGCGCCTCGGACAGACCATCCTGTTCACCACTAGCCGCAGGCGCCGGCCACAGCGCGATCAGCTCGCGCAAAAAGCCCTGCAACGCGGGCTGGCGTTCAACCGCCTGCAGACGCTGCAGTAGAGTGCGCACCCCTTTGCCCTCCTCCAGAAACAGGCTGCGCACGCCCTCACGCTCGGCCCCGAGCAGGCATTGCACCAGCAGGCTCTGGGCACGCTCGTGATAGCCCAGATGCTGGTAGCTGAGCGCCGCCAGCAGGTCCAGGCGCAGCCGCTGCAGCTCATGCCAACCGGGCTGCAGCAAGGCGCGCAGCTGGGTGATCTCATGCAGCGCCTCGCTGTACTGGCCGCGCGCCTGCTGCAGGCGAATCCGGCTCAGACCCAGCACCCACTGCACTGGATTGCACGCATGCTGGGCGTAGGCGGCCACCTGACGCTGCCAGTCGACCGACTTCAGACGTTGTTCGGCACGCTTGAGGCGCTCGTTGCCGGTGTCCTGCAACAGATCGAGGATTTCCTCGCCAACAGCCTGAGCATAAAAGCGCCAGGATTGGTGACGGGCTGCAAGATTCTGCACCTCCATCAGTGTGGCCTGGGCCTCCTTGACCTGGCCGCGCAAGCGTTGCAGGCGCGCCAGGCAAAGCATGCCCCGGGCATAGAAGTCGATGGGGTTAATGACATCGACCCCCGTCAGCGCTCGCCGCAGGCGTTCCTCGAGACCCTCGAAGCGTCCCTGCTGGTAGGCGATCAGCCCGGCGGCGATCTGCGGCAGCACCAGCGCCGAGCTGCCAGGCTCGAAACAGGTCTGGCCACGCTCCAGCAGCCGATCGGAAAGCATGGCGGCCTGACGCAGGCGTCCCTGTTCGTAGGCCAGGAACACCTCGATATTGTCGAGCTGTATGTCCAGGTAGCGGCCTTCCAAGAAATGGTTGCGCTGGCGCGCCAGCGCGATCAGCCGCCGCGCCGGCTCCGGCTGGGCCAGCGCCGCATGGGCCAGCGCGCCCATCAGTAGGGTGGCGGCTTCCAGAAAGGCGCTCTGCTGATCCGGGCGCGCTTCGACCTTGCGCACCAGCGCCACGCATAGCTGAAGGTCGTCCTTCTGCAGGGCCAGCATCGCCTTGATCGCCAGCACCGCCAGGCGCCCATCGCGCAGGGCCGCTTCGTCTTCGCACGACCAGCGCGACAGCAATTCATCCAGCAACCGGTTGGCCTCCGCCAGGGACAGACCGGCGGCCTTGTCCCAGACATCAACCAGCAGCAGGATCGGATGGCGATCCACCAGCGTGTCGGGAATCTTGCGGCGCCAGCGGTACAGGCGGCGCAACTGGCCGCGATTGATCAGTTCCAGTCCATAGCCGCCCACCAGTGCGGCGAGCATTTCCGCATCCTCGGCCAGACAGGCATGTTCGATGGCCAGGGTCTGCATGTGGTGATTGGTGAACCACAGGCTGGTCTTGAAGTGCAGCTGGCGGAAACGCTCCGCCTCGTCACGGTGCAGGCGTGACTGCAGAAAGCGGGCGACCGGGCGATGGAAGCGGTACCACTGGCGCTCCCGGTCCAGTGGCAACAGAAACAGCTGGCGAGCCTCCAGATCCTCAAGCAGCGCCTGGCCGTCCGAGCGCCCCGTCAGGGCATTGACCAGTTCGCCATTCAGCCGCGCCGGCACGCCAAGGATCAACAGCAGTTCTCGGGTCTGCACCGGCAGCCCATCGAACAGGGGCCGCAACAGGCTATCCAGCGCGTTTGCCGTGCGCGTCGCCGCTTCGGCGCTCGGAATGGATGCGGACCAGTGTTCGCGGCCCAGCAGCACACCGGCAAGCCAGCCTTCGGTGAGCGCATACAGCTCCTGCAGGCTTTCTTCGGCGAGATCGAGCGACGGCAACTCACGCAGCTCGTCCAGGCTCAGACACAAATCGTCCATGCCGATTTCCAGTAGCTGGCCCCTGGCACGCAGCACGGCAAGATTCAGCGCGGGCCGGCGGTCGCAGCCGATGGCCAGGGTCAGGCCGGCGGGCGCCAGCCGAAGGAACCGATTCAAGGCCGCCAGCAGCTCCGGGCTCGCAGGCAGCCAATCGTCCAGCACCAGCAACAGCGGACGACGCAATTCGCCCAGCTCGGCCAGCAAACCATCCAGGATCAATCCAGGTTCCGGGTTGGCCGGAACATCAAGCTGCTTGAGCAGATCGCCACCCACGCCGGGCAGCTGCAGGCGCAAGGCGTGCAACATTCGTGAAAGGAAATGTCGGGGATCGGCATCGCTGGCACTCAGCGACAGCCAGGCACAAGCGCTACCTTGAGCCTGCCGACTAGCAATCAGTTCAGCCAACAGGCTGCTCTTGCCGGAGCCGGTTGGCGCGCATAGCAGAATCAGTCGTGCATTCGCGTGCTCGGCCAGCAGGCGGTGCAGGCGGGGGCGAAGCACATACCCGTCCGGCACGGCAGGCAGGAACCGCCAGGACGGATGCGCGAG
>DATJDB010000271.1:0-4636 GCA_035497635.1 Pseudomonas sp.
GATCGATTACGAAGGTGACGGTGACCGAGTTGTCTTCGCTGTGGGTCTCGGGCACGCCATTGACGTTGGCGAAGGTGTAGCCCTCATTACCCAGGCGACGGGTCAGCAGATCGGAGGTGGTAGTCATCACCCGGCGGGAGAAAACCTGATCGGGCTTGACCAGCAGCAGCGCGCGGATCTGCTCCTCGGGCACCTTGAGGTCGCCCGAGAGACGCACGTCACGCACGGTGAACTTCTTGCCCTCGTCGACATTGACGGTGATGTAGACGTTCTTCTTGTCCGGCGTGATGGAGACCTGGGTCGAGACGATATCCATATTGATATAGCCGCGATCCAGGTAAAAGGAACGCAAACGCTCCAGATCGCCGGAAAGTTTTTCGCGCGCGTATTTGTCATCGTTCTTGAAGAACGAGGCCCAGTGACTGGCCTTCAATTCAAACAGGTCGGTGACTTCCTCGTCGGAAAAGACGCTGTTACCGACCACATTGATGTGCTGAATGCTGGCGACGCTGCCTTCGTTGACTTCGATCTTCAGCGCCACGCGGTTGCGCGGCTGCGGCTCGACGTTGGCGACGATCTCGGCGGAATAGCGGCCCTGGGCAACATACTGGCGCTGCAGCTCGTTGCGCACGCCTTCGAGGGTCGCCGGCTGGAAGATCTCGCCTTCGGCCAGCCCGGATTGCTGCAGGCCGCGCATCAGGTCTTCGGTCTGGATGGCCTTGTTGCCTTCGATCTCGATGCTGGAAATCGACGGACGCTCGACCAGGTCGATGACCAGCGCGCTGCCATCGCGACCCAGCCGGATGTCCTGAAAGAAGCCGGTACGGAACAATGCGCGCGAGGCATCCACCAGGCGGCGCTCATCGACCTGCTCGCCGACGTTCAGCGGCAGCGCGGCGAACACGCTGCCGGCGGACACCCGCTGCAGGCCATTGACACGAATGTCGTTGACTACGAAGGACTCCGCATGAGCCTCGGCGATCAGGAGGGCGGCAATCGCCGCAGTAAGCAGGCGTTTCATGAAGTCCTTTTTAAAACTGATTATGTGACTGCTGAACGTCGGAACTGCGGCTTACAGCCGCCCCAGATCATTGAACAAGGCCAGCACCATGACTCCGATGATCAGCGTGATGCCGATCTGCATTCCCCAGGCCTGGACCTTCTCCGGCAGTGGCTTGCCCCTTACCCATTCGTAGAGATAAAAGAGCAAATGACCGCCATCCAGCACAGGGATCGGCAACAGGTTGAGAATGCCCAGACTGATGCTCAAATAGGCAAGGAAATTCAGGAAATCCGCCAGCCCGGACTGGGCCGAAGTGCCGGCCACTTTAGCAATGGTGATCGGGCCGCTCAAGTTTTTTACCGAGAGCTCTCCGAACAGCATCTTGCCCAGTGAATCGAGGGTCAGGGCGCTCATCGACCAGGTGCGCTGAACGCTCTGCCACATCGAGTCGAGGGGACCATAGCGAATCTCGCGGAGCATTTCCGCAGGCCAGTCCACACCACTCACGCCGGCGCCCAGGTAGCCGCTGCGAGCCTCACCGTCGCCACGCCCGGCCAGTTGGACCGGAAGCGACAGCAGTTGCCCCTCGCGCTCGATTTTCAGTACCACTGGTTGATCCGCCCGGGCGCGCACCTGTTCCACCAGATCCTGCCAGTCGCGCAGGGCGATGCCGTCCAGGCTCAGCAGGCGGTCACCGCTGCGCAAGCCGCCGGTTTGCGCGGGCCCACTGGGATCGATATGCGCCAGCACAGCGGGCACGGCAGGACGCCAGGGTTGCAGGCCGAGCGATTGGATTGGATCCGGCTCATCGGCGCCGCGCAACCAGGCGCTGAGGGTGATCTGGTAGTCGCTTTCGACCGTGCTGTCCGGCTCGCCGACCCGGACCTGCAAGGTACCGGTTTCGCCAAGGCGGCGGATCAGCTGCAGGTTGACCGCTCCCCAGCCGTTGACCGCCTTGCCGTCCACCGCAAGGATTTCCTGCCCGGACTGGAGTCCGGCCTCGGCGGCCGGCGTGCCCGGCAGCACCTGGCCGATCACCGGGCGCACCTGCTGGGTGCCGAGCATGGCGATGAACCAGAAGAACAGCAGGGCCAGCAGGAAATTGGCAATCGGCCCGGCGGCGACTATCGCAAAACGCTGGCGAACCGATTTGCGATTGAAGGACTGGCCGAGCAGCTCGGCAGGCACCTCGCCTTCCCGCTCGTCGAGCATCTTCACGTAGCCACCCAGAGGGATGGCCGCCACCACGAATTCGGTGCCGTGGCGGTCGTGCCAGCGCAGCAGCGGCGTGCCGAAGCCCACCGAGAAGCGCAACACCTTGACGCCACAGCGACGCGCAACCCAGAAGTGGCCGAACTCGTGGAAGGTCACCAGGACACCCAGCGCAATCAGGGTGCCCGCGATCATGTATACAGCGCTCATCGTAATCCTCCGCAGCGAGTCCCTGCCCCAACGACTTCCGGTACTGCCGACGCCGCGGCTGGCAGGCTAGCAGCCATGTTGCCGCAGCCAGTCCCGCGCCCGCTCGCGCGCCAGATGATCGGCATGCAGAACGGTCTGGAGGTCTTCGACCGCCACGACCGGCTCGGCGTTCAATACGTTTTCTATGAGGTGTGCGATGTCAGTGAAACGGATGCGCCGTTCGAGAAACGCGGCGACCGCCACTTCATTTGCCGCATTCAGCGTGGCCGGAGCGCTACCGCCGACCTGGGCGGCCTCGCGGGCCAGGCGCAGGCAGGGAAACCGCTGTTCGTCGGGCACCTGGAAATCCAGACGGCCGATCTTGAACAGGTCCAGCGGCGCCACTCCGGTGTCAATACGCTCCGGCCAGGCCAGGGCATGTCCGATGGGCGTACGCATGTCCGGGTTGCCCAACTGGGCCAGCACCGAACCGTCGACATAGTCGACCAGCGAATGAATCACGCTCTGCGGATGAACCACCACTTCCACCTGCTCGGGACGCGCATCGAACAGCCAGCAGGCCTCGATCAGCTCGAGACCCTTGTTCATCATGCTCGCCGAGTCCACCGAGATCTTGCGGCCCATGGACCAGTTGGGATGGGCGCAGGCCTGCTCGGGCGTGACATCGCTCAGAGCCGCTGCCGGCATTTCACGGAACGGACCGCCAGAGGCGGTAAGCAGGATGCGCCGCACGCCGACCGCGGACAGCCCGCGCGCATAGTCGCCAGGCAGTCCCTGGAAGATGGCGTTGTGTTCGCTGTCGATCGGCAGCAGCACCGCGCCATGCTCGCGCACCGCCTGCATGAACAGGGCGCCGGACATCACCAGCGCTTCCTTGTTGGCCAGCAGAACGCGCTTGCCGGCCCGCACGGCCGCCAGGGTCGGACGCAGGCCGGCGGCGCCGACGATGGCCGCCATCACCGCATTCACCTCGGGATGCTCGGCGACTTCGCACAGACCTTCCTCGCCAGCCAGCACGCGGGTCTCCAGACCCGCCGCGAGCAAGCGCTCCTGCATATGCCGCGCAGCGGATTCATCAGCCACCACGGCAAAGCACGGCCGGTACTTCAGACACAGGGTCTCGAGTTCGACCAGACGCGAATGGCCGGTCAGCGCGAAGACGCGATAACGCTCGGGATGCCGCGCAATCACATCAAGGGTGCTGAGACCGATGGAGCCGGTGGCGCCCAGCACGGTGATCCATTGTGGTTTCACAGGGCGCCCCAGCCGGCGGCCCAGAGCAATGCCGCAAACACTGGAACGGCGGCCGTCAGGCTATCGATACGATCCAGTACCCCGCCGTGACCCGGCAGCAGATTGCTGCTGTCCTTGATGCCTGCCTGGCGCTTGAACATGCTCTCGGTCAGGTCACCGACCACCGAAATCAGCACCACCACGGCGGCACCCAGCAGCGCCAGCATCAGCTCGGAAGAGGTCCAGTCGCGATACAGCCCGACACCCAGCGTCACCAGCAGGCTGGCCAGCAAGCCACCGAATACGCCTTCCCAGCTTTTACCCGGACTGACCTTCGGCGCCAGCTTGCGCTTGCCGAACGCGCGACCGGAAAAATAGGCGCCAATATCGGCGACCCAGACCAGCACCATGACCGCCACGATCAACCAGTTGCCCAGCGGCCAGTGCTTGAGCAGCAGCAGGCCCTGAAAAGCCGGCAGCAGAATCAGCAGGCCGATCAGCAGTCGTACCGGCTGAGCGCGCCAGGCGTCAGCACTGGCCGGATAGCGCAGCACCGCCCCGATCGCCGCCAGCCACCAGAGCACGCCCAGGGCAAGCACCGGCACGGCCAGTTGCGGAAAGCGGTACAGCCAGCCCAGCAGGATGACCACGACCAGCGCATAGGCCACGCGCAGCTTCTGGGTCTGCAGGCCGGCCAGACGAGCCCATTCCCAGGCACCCAGAGTGATGACGGCACCGATGAACAGGGCGAAGCCCTGGCCGTCCAGCAGGAAGAAACCCGCCAGCGCGACCGGCAGCAGGATCAGAGCGGTGATAATGCGTTGCTTCAACATCCGCGAGGGTCCCCAGCCACCTGGTCTCCGGTCTTGCCGAAACGGCGTTGCCGGGTGGCGAAATTGGCCAGCGCCTTGCGCATGGCCTCATGTTTGAAATCCGGCCAGTAGAGGTCGGAGAAATACAGCTCGCTATAGGCCAGCT
>DATJDB010000272.1:0-2017 GCA_035497635.1 Pseudomonas sp.
CGCCCGCCTGCTGCGCGACCGCTACGGTTACCAGGGTGAAATCCGCGCCATCGGCGATGTGCTGCGCGATCAGCTGTTCTATATGCGCCGTTGCGGCTTCGATGCCTATGCGATCCGTGCGGACCGCGATCCCCACGATGCGCTGGAAGGCCTGAAGGACTTCTCGGTCACCTACCAGGCGGCCAGCGACGATCCGCGCCCGCTGTTCCGCCGCCGGCAGTAAGCAAAAGGCCCCGCCAACCGGCGGGGCCTTTTCACAGGTGCAGCGGCTGGTTCAGTCCACCCGCACCAGCGCGCGCCCCACCTGGCGGCTTTCCAGGATGCGGGCAATCTCCGGCGGCAGCTCCGCCAGACCAACCTCGTGGCACAGGCTTTCCAGCCCCTCCAGCTTCCAGGGTCCGGCCAGCTTGCGCCAGATATCGGCCTTGTCCGCCAGCGGAATCTCCACCGAATCCACGCCCAGCAGGTTCACGCCGCGCAGGATGAAAGGGAATACGCTGGCCTGGAACGCGGTACCCGCCGTCAGGCCACAGCAGGCGACACTGCCGCCACGACGCAGCGACTTGACCACATTGAACAGCACATCCCCGCCCACGGTGTCCACCGCCCCGGCCCAGCGCTCCTTGAGCAGCGCCTTGCCGGTGCCTTCCTGAACGGTCTCGCGTCCGAGCACGACACTGGCGCCGATCTGGCGCAGCCAGTCGCCCTGCTCCGCCTTGCCAGTCACCGCCTCCACTTCGAAGCCCAGCTTGGCCAGCAATATCACCGCGATGCTGCCCACCCCGCCGGTGGCGCCGGTCACCAGCACCGGGCCGGCCTCCGGAGTGACGCCGGCGCCGAGCAGCTTGTCGACGCACAGGCCGGCAGTCAGCCCGGCGGTGCCCAGCAGCATGGCCTCGCGCAGGCTCAGCCCGGCCGGTAGCGGCACCAGCCAGCCGGCCGGCACGCGGATGTACTGGCTGAAACCGCCCGACGTGTTCATGCCCAGGTCATAGCCGGTGACGATCACCGGGTCGCCAGCGGCGAAATCGCCGCTGGCACAGGCTTCCACCTCGCCGGCGGCATCGATGCCGGGGGTGTGCGGGTAGTTGCGCGTCACACCGGGGTTGCCGGTGGCCGACAGCGCATCCTTGTAGTTCAGCGAGGAATAGCGCACACGCACCAGCACCTCGCCAGCCGGCAAGGAATCCAGCTCACGACTGACCATGCGCTGGTGAAAGGCGCCCTGCTCGTCACGTTCGGCCTGCAGGGCCTGGAAATGGGTCATGGGTCTCTCCTGTTGTTGTTATGGGTCTACCAGAAACGCTGCTTCTGCAAGCCGGTCAGTACGCCGTCCAGCGTCGAGCTGGCGGCCATGCCGACACGCTCCTGCAGGCTTTTCTTCTGGGCGAAATGCAGCAAATAAATGTCGGTGTCGCGAGCCCGCTCGGACAGGTACTCATCGCTGGTCCGGAGCTCATCGACCAACTGGCGCCCCAGCGCCGCCTGGCCTAGCCAGACCTCGCCGGTGGCCACCTGGTCAATGTCCAGCTGGGGCCGATAGCGGGAAACGAAATCCTTGAACAGCACATGGGTCAGCTCCAGATCCTCCTGGAACTTCTGCCGGCCCTTCTCGGTGTTCTCACCGAACACGGTCAGGGTGCGCTTGTACTCGCCGGCGGTCAGCACTTCGTAGTCGACATCGTGCTTCTTGAGCAGCCGGTGCAGGTTGGGGATCTGCGCAACCACGCCAATCGAGCCGAGCACGGCGAAGGGCGCACTGAGAATCCGGTCGCCGATGCAGGCCATCATGTAGCCGCCGCTGGCCGCCACCTTGTCGACGCACACGGTCAGCGGCACCCCGGCCTGGCGGATGCGCACCAGCTGCGAGGCGGCCAGACCGTAGCCGTGCACCATGCCACCCGGACTTTCCAGGCGCAGCACCACTTCGTCCTTGGGCGTGGCCACGCTCAGCAGCGCGGTGATCTCGTGGCGCAGGTGCTCGACCGCGGAAGCGCGGATATCACCATCGAAATCC
>DATJDB010000273.1:0-9651 GCA_035497635.1 Pseudomonas sp.
GAATTGGTCACTGTTCGGATTGCCGGGTATCGAGCAACTGCCAGCCGTGCGCTGGAAACTCAGCAATATCCAGAGCATGAGCGAGGAGAAACGGAGGGAGGCAGTGGCGCGTCTGGAGGCGGTAGTTGAACGTCTGCTGTATGGTCGGGCGTGAGCAACCAAGCCACTCTCGGCGTGGGATGATTGGGTAAGCCAACCTGGCACAGCGCGTCCAGAGCATTATGCCAGTGCTGAGGCTGTAGACGATGAACAGGGCACGGCATGTCTTCGATATTGGTGGCAACAAGCTGCGCCTCATCGCCATTGTTCACTATCGGGCGCAGAAAGTTTTTATCCCGCATGTGCTGGATCATGGCGAGTACGACAAAGGCAAGTGGATGGAGTAACCATGTCCGCACTGATCAAACAAGCCAGCGAGCACTGGCGCTATGTGGCCCCCCTGCTCACTAAGCCCACGAACGAGGACGACTATGACGCCCTGGTGGAGGCGCTGGATGAGTTGCTGGGCATGGTTGGCGACGATGAAGCCCACCCACTGGCCAGCCTTGCTTCGCACGTGGGCGACATGCTTGAAGCCTACGACGAGGCGAAGCGGCCCATGCCCAAAGGGAGTGGAGTCGAGGTGCTGCGTTACCTGATGCACGAGCATGGTCTGGGGCAAGGCGATCTGCCCGAGGTGGGCACCCAATCGGTGATTTCTGAAATCCTTGGCGGCAAACGTCAACTCAATGTTCGGCATATCCGGGCGTTGTCTGAGTGCTTTGGGGTACCCGTGGAGGTGTTTTTCTAACGCACGAAGGCTGGGTGGCTGCGGCATTCGCAACACCAGGCCGCCGGGGCACTACCGGTCGGCCAGGAAGCGTTAGCCCAAGGTTGAACGCTGATCAGCAACTGCCTATTTGTGGGCGCCTGTTCACACATACTTCTTGAACGTCCCCGCCGTGATCGCCACCGCCATGCCGAGCGATGCGGCACTGGGCAGCAGCACCCACAGGGGATGCAGGCTCACCGGCAGCGCCAGGTAGAGCAGCCAGGGCGCGCTGATGGCGGGGATGATCAGGCGCTTGGCGCGGTGGTAGATGAAGCTGCTTTCGCGCCCGGCGCCGAACTTGCGCAGGTCGCGGCGTACCAGGCCGTCGACCAGGCCGGTGAGTGCTGCCAGCGCGAAGAGCGGCAGCGCCAGGGTGAGAATGATCAGCCGCACCGCGAAGGTCAGGGTGACGAACAGACTGGCCAGCACGAAGTCTTCGGTGAGCAGGTACAGCTGCGCGAGCAGGCCGGTCAGGCTTCGTTCGTGATGGTTGGCCCGCGCCTGGCTGGCGTAGTCGAGCATGCCGCTGCGCTCGAACAGCGCAGCCTGCAGCCAGTCGAGGGTGATGCGGGTGCTGGCTGCGGGATCTTTCAGCAGCAGCGAGCGCGGAAACTGCTCGCCCAGCCAGCCGAGTTCGGCATGCAGCATGGCCTGGCTGTGCCGCCAGCCTTGCTCGGGCCAGAACCACAGCAGGCCGGCGAATTCGATCAGCAGTGAGCAGAGCAGCGAGACCAGCAGCAGACCGAGCAGGGCGCCGGGCAGGCTGAGCAGCCTGCCGAGCAAGGTCGGCCGCTGGGGTGGCTGCGCGGTGCTTGCCTGATTCGCCATCTCAGTCCGCCGGCGGCACGGGGGCCGGCGGTTGCGCTGCGCTGCCGCTGGTGCGCCACCACTGGCCGGCGTTGTCGTTGTAGCTGACGCGCATCAGCCGGGCGAGCTCCTGCAGATTCTTGGGTATGGCATCGTCGGGGGCCGGCTTGGGCAGTGGCATGCGCACCTTCCACAGCTGGCCGCCTTCCTGAAAGGAGAACGCCTGGCCCTTGGGCAGGCTGACCAGGTGCGCCGGCTCGAGCAGTGGCACGGCGGTGCTGCTGACGCGGTCCTGGGAGGAGGAGGTGAAGTCGGTGCTGGCGCTCGGGTCGGCGGTGTCGGTGGCGCCGGACACCAGCGTCTTGGTCAGCACGTTGACCCTGGGTAGCTGCTGGGTGAGCAGCTCGGCGGTGGCGGTCTCGCGCACGCGCAGCATCTGCAGGGTGTTGAAGTTGCCGATCACCTGGCCGGCCTTGGCGCGGTTGCCGAGGCGCGCCTCGATGTCGCTCAGGGTCTGGGTGTAGGCGGTGACCTGAATGCCGGCGCCGCCGCCCTTGTTGATCAGCGGAATGAACTCGTCGCCCATCAGCTCGTTGAACTCGTCGGCGTGCAGGTTGATCGGCACCGGGCGCTGGGGCGTGCCGCTCGGCGGCAGGCCGTGATCGAGGCCGTGCTTATAGAGGTGGCCGGCCACCGACACCAGGTCGGCGAACATGGAATTGCCCACGGCGGCGGCGACTTCGGCATCGCTCAGGGCATCCAGGCCGACGTAGACGATGCCGCCTTTGCGGATCACCTGCAGCCAGTCGAAGATCGGCCGTGGGTCGTCCAAGTCGGTGTAGTCGGGAGCGAGCAGCTGGGCGGTCTTACCGGTGGTGAGTTTCTCCAGCAGCGGCAGCAGGCTGGCGACGATCTTGTCGAAGTAGGTGCGGTCGTAGCGCACCGCCGAGCGCAGGCCGTCGAGCACCGGGTCGAACAGGCGGTGGCTGGCCAGGTACTGCTCGATGGCCACCACGCGCCGCTCGCGGCCCTGCATGTGGCGCGGAATGCTGCGTTCGCTGAGCCGGCTTTCGATGGCAAGAACCTGCGGCCAGGCCTCGCCGTCCTGGCGGGCGAAGAGGTGTTCGGCGTACTCGATGAACAGCGCGTCGATGTTGATCACGTGGCGCTGGATCTGCAGGTAGTCCGGGCGCCGGCCGAGCTCGACCAGGGCGCGGGCGATGATGTTGACGAAGCGCCAGGCGAACTCGCGAAAGGCCGCCGAGTTGCCTTCGGCGCTGAGCTGACCGGCGATGCGCGAGGCGACCTCGGTGACGCGGCTGAAGCGGCCGATGGCGTTGTAGCGGCAGGAAATGTCTGGCCAGCCCAGGTGGAAGACATAGAACTCGCGCTCGCGGCCGGCGCAGCGCGCCTCGACGTACATGCGTTTGAGCAGATCGGCGTCGCCCTTGGGGTCGAAGACGATGCACACCTCGCCGCGGTGAATGTCCTGGGTGATGTACAGCTCGGCCAGGCGGGTCTTGCCGACGCGGGTGGTGCCCAGCACCAGGGTGTGACCGACGCGTTCGTTGAGCGGCAGCGTGACGTTGGTTTCGTGGGGTTCCACACCATGCAGCAGCGGCGAGCCGCCCACCGGCGGCAGCGGGCGCAGCGGGTTGAGGGGGCTGTCGCGGGCGGTCAGGCGCGGCAGCCAGGACAGCGGCGGCGGGCTGTGCTCCAGGCGCTGTTCCAGGGCCCTGGCCAGCCGGTACGGCCAGGGCTGGCGCAGGTAGCGGGCCACCGCCGGTTCCTGCGCCTCGACCAGGCGCTGGGTGTGCACGCGGGTCCAGCGAAAGCCCCGGCCCATGAACAGCCGCTGGCGGCTCAGCGGAATCTGCCTGCTGGTCAGTGCGTAGCGCGGCAGGCGGCGAATATGGCGGCGGTAGCGCAGCACCTGTCCGGCCTGGCGCAGGCGCAGCAGGGCAAACAGCGCAAAGCCCGCCGCGCTCCAGTACCCTAGTGCCGGTGACAGGGCCACCGCCCAGGGGGCCTCGAGGCAGAGCAGGGCGGCGCCGGCGCTGACCGCCACGCTGTACAGCTCGACTGCCGGGCGCAGTCGGGACTCCAGCACCTGTTCGGCCATGCCTCACTGTTCCAGGCGGTCGGTGCGGATCAGCACCGGGTAGTGGCGCAGGCCCAGACGCTGGCCGATGTCTTCGCCGCTGACCGGCAGGATGGTCAGGCCCGGGCCGGCTCTGCGAATGCGCTCCAGCGCGGGCATGCTCGCGACTTCCACCGCCAGACCGGCGGCGCCGAGTTGGCGCAGGCTGTCGGCATGCTCGGTCAACCAGGCCAGCGAGCGGGGATCGTCGCCGACCAGAAACAGGCGGGTGAGCGCGGGCAGCTCCAGATCGCGCGACTCGACGTCGCCGGGGCTGAGGCTGGGGCTGCTTACCGGCAGCATGGCGCTTTCGTCGTGACGAATGTCCCCGCGTTGCGGGGCGGGCTGGGCGGCGACCAGGGTGCTGCCACTGGTGAGGGTTAAGAGCAGGGCGTGAGCGAGAGTTCGGGCTGAGGTCATGGATGCGCGTCCGATGCGAGGTGGAGGGGAAACTGCAGCCTGGCCAGATGGCGCGCCACCCCGGCTCGGTAGCGGCTGGCCGGTGTGCCGCCGGCGGGGCGGTGATAGCGACCGGCGGCGAGCAGCCAGTCGCCGCTGTGCCGGTGGTGGTCGCGCAGCAGGTGCGCGGCCACGGTCAGGTTGAGCGTAGGGTGTAACGCGGCGCAGGGACTGGCGAAGCGATGGCCGTGATAGCCCCAGTTGATCTGCGCGAGGCCGATGTCGATACGGGTGGGGGCGTTGGTGGCCAGCGCCCGATGCAGGGCGTGGCAGGCGGCGGGCTGGCTGGTGAAGCGCAGGGGCCGGCCGGCGACGTTCAGCGTCCAGGGCCAGGGGCGCAGTTGGCCGCGCAGCGGCAGGGCGCTTTCCTGCAGGGCGATGGCGTAGAGCACTTCGGCGGGAATGCCGGCCTGCCGGGCGATCAGCTGGTAGGCCGTCGGCGGCAGCTCCCGCGCCTGAGCGCTGCCGAGCAAGGCCAGCAGGAGCAGGCTCAGTCGAGGCGCTGCCATCGGCCCTCCCGCTGCTGGAAGCTGGCCGGCAGTTGCGCGTCCTGGCCCAGGCGCTGCCACAGGCCCTGGTCGTGATTGAGGGTGATCTGCCGGCGTTGCACGCGCGCGGGCTCGATGCCGGCCTGGCGGGCCCAGTCGCGCAGCAGTTGGTCGTCGTTGTGGCTGTCGATCAGGTACAGGTCGAAGACGGTGCCGCTGGCCTGCAACTGGCGGGCCCGCTCGCGGCAGGGCGGGCAGTCGGAGCCGACGAACAGGGCCAGGCGATTGACCACCGGACTATGCAGCGGCGTTGCGGCGCCCTGGATCGGCAGCAGGCCCGGATACACCCGCCGCCAGGCCTCGTCGTAGGCGCGCTGGTAGGCCAGTTCGCGCTCGGCGCGGGCGGCTTCCAGGCGCACCTGCAGTTCGGCGTAGCGCTGGCGCTCGGCCTCGTCGCGAGCTTCCACGCCCAGTGCGGTGAGCGGATCCAGGTTCGGGCTCCAGTAGCCGCGCGGGCCGCGCTGGATCTCTTCGAAGCGCGTCCATTCCTGCTCGGTCAGGCCCCAGGCCTTGGCGGCTTCGCTGCCGCTCTGGTGCAGGTCGAGCCGCGTGCTGTTGAGTCGTCGGGTTTCGGCTGGCTCGGCATGCGCGCTGCCGGCCAGCAGGCCAAGCAGTACCAGGAGGATGACGGGCATGCGCAGCACCTCAGGGCAGGGCCAGGGTCTGGTCGGGCTGGCGGGGGGAGGCGAAGAAGGCGGCCTGGTGGTCGAGGCGCCGCAGTGTCCAGGCGCCGAAGCGGTCCCCGTCGCGCAGCAGGCGCACCTCATTGAGGGTCCGGCTGCCTGGCGGTGCGACCGCCAGAAAGCGTTCGGCACCGCGCAGCTCAACACCGATCAGCAGCGGCAGCGCGGGTACGGCGGGCGCGGCACGGACTGGGGCTGGGCGAGGTGCCGGCTTGCGCACGCTGGCGACGGGTTTGGGCGGCTGGATGGGGCGGATTTCCAACTGCTGGATACGCTGGGACAGGCGTTGCCAGCGCGGGTCTTCGGGCGGGTTCGACAGGGCCGTCAACTGTGCCTGCTGGTGGGTGAGGCGCTCATCGAGCTGGGCCTGAGCCTGGTTGAAGGTGGTCAGTTGGTTGACCAGGTCATCCAGCTCGCTCTGAAGCTGTGTCTGGTTGGTTCGCAGGGCATCGAGTTCACTCTGGAGGGTTGGCAGCAGGGTAGCGTCCAGCTGCTGTCGTTGCAGTTCATTCAGGCGCTGCTGGTGATGGAGAAGTCCGCTGCCGATCACCAGCCAGGTGCCTGCGCCCAACAGGGCTGCTGCCCAGTATCGGGATTTCATGAGCGCTCTCCCGGGGTGGTCTGTGATGTCTGGTGACGTGGGTCGAGTTCGGCGCGGGGGCGGAAACACACTTGGCGTGCGCGGTCATCCACGGTGAGCTGCCAGGCTGGGCCGCCGAGTAGTTGCAGCGCCTGTTTCAGGGGGAGGGGGCCGAGCTGGTAGTGGGCCGCCGGCAGAGCATGCCGGTACAGCGTCGGCCCATCGGCCGGCTCCGCGCAGAGGCTGTAGCCAGTGCGTTGCAGCAGATGCCGCAGCGCCTCGCCCACGGTCGGGTTCAGGTTGGCGGGAATGCGGATGTCGATGATCTGGGCGAGCAGGTCCAGCTGTTCGGGCAGCGGCTCGGTGCTGACCAGGGTATAGCGCCCCTGGCTAATTCGCTGCGCTGCCTGCGTTGCGGCCATGGTGGTCGGGGCGCTGGCCGCTTCCGGGGCCGACGGGGTGGCGCAACCGACAAGCAGGCTGAAGACCGAGGCAAGAAGAAGCTGGCGAGACATGGACAGGTCTCCTTTTGGGGAGGCCTGACGTTGGCAGATCCCGGCGGGCCAGGCATGCGAAAACCTGAAACCCATCGTCTCGCTTTATGGCACGCAAACAGCAACGGCGCCCGTGGGCGCCGTCGCGTTACAGCCAGCCGTATTCGGCCAGTGACAGAGGACGGCCTGCGCCGACGATCAGGTGGTCCAGCACGCGCACATCGATGAGGGCCATGGCGTCCTTGAGGCGCTCGGTGAGGTGGCGATCCGCTTCGCTGGGCTCACTGCAGCCGGAAGGGTGGTTGTGCGTGATGATCACTGCGGCGCTATTCCAATGCAGCGCACGCTTGACCAACTGCCGTGGGTACACGCTGGCGCCGTTGATGGTGCCGAAAAACAGCTCCTCGAAGGCGATCACCCGGTGGCGGCTGTCCAGAAATACGCTGGCGAACACCTCGTGCTCGTGACCGGCCAGTTTGAGTTTCAGAAAGTCCCGTACGTCCTGGGGCGTGTGCAACGACGGTCCGCGGGTGAACATGCGCCGATCCAGGATCAGCGAGGCCTCCACAATGATCAGGTCTTCCCGGGCACGCTGCGAATCCTCGCTCTCCACCAGGCAAAGGGGTGCGTTCATGGTGTGTCTCCTGCGAATCACGGCAGGGAACACCGCCCTGGCAGGGTGATGATCCTGCCAGGGGGATGGGTTGGGCTCAGCCGTTACGGCGTGGCTGCTTTGGTGGCGCTACTGCGGGTGCGCTTGGGTTTGGGACTGGGCGCGGGGGTGGACGGCTCGGGTTGCTGTGCGACTGCTTCAGCCGGTACGGGACGGGCGGGCTCGGCAGCGTCTTCCTGTCGAGGCTCGGCTTTGTAGACCAGCTGGCCGTCAATCTTGATCCAGCCCAGGTAGAGCAGACGGGCTTTGAGGCTTGCCCCGGGCTGGCCGGCTTTCTCACCTTTCTCGTAGAGAAATGGATCGACCCACAAATCGCTGATGCGAAACGCCACCAGCACCTTCTTCTGGGCATTCACGGCGTCCCAGCAACGGCGTACCAGGCGCTCGGCTTCCGCGCCGGAAACCTTGCAGTCGAAGCGGGTGTATTGAACGGCATCGGCCGGGCCATGCAGCGCGGCGATATCGCAGGCCATGAAAGCGGGGCCGCGTTGAAGCTGAACCTCACGAATGCGGTTCAGGTAACCGATGCCTCGGACGTGCAGATCGAAGTACTTCAGTTCTTCGGAAGTGTTCTGTGTCATGAGGATTCTCCAGGGTGCTAGGGGAATCACCCCGCCAGGGATGAATCCCGTCGGGGGCAGACAGCAGGAAGCGAAGATCCACAGCGGATCCCATGGCGATAGAGGGGCGGGCATAGGCCAGCAGAATGAAAGTGGCGCTCATCACCGAAGTGACCGTGCGAGCTGCCGAGCGCTGATCGCACTGGGGTTGACCAACCCTTGCGGGCATAGCCTCGAAGGTCGTGGCTATCTGGGCTTTGCCGTCAATGACGGGGTTTGCCTGGGGGACTTAAGCAGTGGTGCTTGGGGGCGTCAAGCAGGCTCAAAATCGAAGCCATTTGCCATTGGCTGGCGATGGATCGCAGCGAATGTTGATGGACAAACTGCGCCGCATATTCTTTTTGGCGGGCCACTGCTGACATTACGGCCAAGCCAAACGCAGCCATAGCAGCCCTGGCGACCGGCGGCTTTCGGCCAGAAGCAGCCATTCAGTGTGCCTATGAGACATCGAGCATTCTCAACATGAGTCGTCAGCCTCTCCGTCTCACTTTTCGATCACTGCATTGGGCGCGCCAGAGCCATCCCATATGGGGTAAGGGAGCCCTTTCACCTTCTTATCCTCGACGAGGAAGGCCAGGCTATAGCGCGCGCGGGTAATCGCGACGTATAGCTTGTTTCGCGACTCCTCCGTCTTATCCTTGTCGAACACTTTGGCATTTCCGCCAATGAACTTCAGATGTTTATCTGACGGGATCACAAGCACTCGATCAAAGCCTAAGCCTTTGCAGGAACCGAACGTATAACAGATAAGGTTACCCGGTAGGTATCCAGTGCCGGTGGTGGACGACCAGCGCAGTACTTGAGGCTGAAACGCTGCCAAGTAATCGCTCACCTGAGATTGTTTCACTATGAAGGTGCCATGGTGATGCGATATTTCGTCTGGCACTTTCTCGACACCTGTTACCGTCTTGTCATACAGCCCCAGGTGGATCGTGTCGGAGAGGTCGCAGATTTCTTGTATGCACCTGCGATTCTTAGGCATCGAATGCTTTTCGAACTTCATTTTCCCGACGAAGTAATCGACCTTCTGTTGAGGCGTCTGCGGAGCCTTATGGCCGAACGTCGTTGTGTAGATTGTCTGTCGAAAGTCGCCCACACAACAGATCGAGTCGACCATGACCTTGTTGAGTGATTTGATCACGTCGTAGTCCCAACCGACCAAATCCTGCACTTCATCAAAATAGACCCTTTGATAAATCTCCTTCAACCGCTTGGCAGGGGCATCTTTGGATAGCTTCGCAATGAGGGTCGCAAGCTTTGCCAAAAACCCGGAGTACGCCTTTGTTTTGCAGGGCGTCAGGTAATGCAGTGGATTGATCGTGCCATCTTCCGATTTTTCAGCTCTGCCTTCAATGTAGTAGGTTGTACCTGATATTAAGTGAGGGTTGTTCTCAGTGAACGAGATAGTCGTGATCCGATCTGGAAATACCTCGCTCTGATAGGGACGTACCATATCTTCCAGGTAAAAAGAGAACAGCCCCTTGACGACGAAGTGCTCACTGCTAGCACCGTACAACTCAACAAAACGAGAGCGTAACTCTGCCTGATTATTGGTTGTATAGGTGACTACAAGCACACGTCCACCAGCCTTGATGGTCTCAATGGCTTCAGTAATGATCTTGTGCGTTTTCCCTGATCCGGCGCCTGCGACCCAGAGTTCGTTAGGCAAAATCGAGCACCTCGTCTAGAAAGGCTGGGTACTTGAAGTCCAGTGTGCCATCGAACAGTTTGACCGCAGAGTCGACCTTGCGAGCGCCTTTACCGTTGCCCTTTACGCTCTTGACCCACCGGATCAAATTCTCCCTTCGATCCTCCAGAGAAACCTCTGCGTTGTAG
>DATJDB010000274.1:0-15699 GCA_035497635.1 Pseudomonas sp.
GGAGATCAATCCCGTTGCGGCCGAGCAACTGGCGCAGGTCATTCCGGCTGAGCATGTTCACAACATGTCCATCCTGGATTTCGAGCCGCAGCAAACCTGGGATCTGGTGCTGGTCAAGACCGTGCTGATTCATATCGATCCCGACATGTTGAACCGGGTCTATGACAAGTTGGTTGCCGCCTGCGGTCGATATCTGCTGGTCGCGGAATATTACAATCCGACTCCCGTCGCCGTTGCATATCGCGGTCATGCCGAACGCCTGTTCAAACGCGACTTTGCCGGGGAGATCATGGAGCGCCACCCGCACATGCGCCTTCTGGATTACGGTTTCCTTTATCGACGCGACCCCAGTTTCCCGCAAGACGATATCAACTGGTTCCTCATGGAAAAGCGCCGCGAAGTCTGACCGGCCTGTCTCATCGATTTGAAAGCTGAGGGTGCGATGAACATAGCGGTTATTCCTGCGCGGGGGGGCAGCAAGCGTATTCCCCGGAAGAACATCAAACATTTCAACGGCAAACCAATGATTGCCTGGTCGATCCAGGCAGCCAAGGATTCGAATTTATTCGATCACATCCTGGTATCCACAGATGATCGGGAAATCGCCGACATCGCGCAGGCGTTCGGTGCGCAAGTCCCGTTCCTGAGGCCGCCGTCCCTGGCGGACGATGTCACGCCTACCGTTCCGGTCATTGCGCACGCGGTCAGCGCCTGCGCAGAAATGGGCTGGGCGGCCGAGTATGTGTGCTGTCTGTACCCCTGTGCACCCTTCATGCAGGCCGAGGATCTCCTGGCCGGCCTGGAATTGTTGAAGAAGACCAACGCCGAATATGTCTATCCAGTGACGGAATATGCTCATCCGGTCCACCGGGCAATGTTGCGCTCCGCTGAAGGCCGGATGACCTTCCTGCATCCGGAGTGTGAATTGACCCGAACCCAGGATCTTCCCGTGGCTTATCACGACACGGGGCAGTTCTATTGGGGAAAAAGTACGGCCTGGTCGTCGATGAAGAGAATGCACTCGGAGGGTGTGGGACTGGTTGTGCCGTACTGGCGGATGGTCGATATCGATACGCCGGAAGATTGGGCGCGGGCCGAGCTGATCGCTCGAACGCTGAAGGCAGGGTAAGGCGACATGTCCCGAAGCGGAAAAAGGCTGCTCGTCCTGGGTGCCGGGGGATTGCTGGGCAGCGAGTTTCTCACCGGCAACCATGTTCCCGGCTGGGAAGTCCTGGGGCACGGTCGGCAATCGGGTTTTGCCGGTTGCGCCGACCTAGCGTCAATGGCCGAAACCAACCGGATGCTCGATCAGCTGAATCCCGACGCGGTATTGAATCTGGTCGGGCTGACCAATGTGGACCGTTGCGAGGCATTCCCTGAGGAGGCTTATTCAGGAAATGTCAGAACCGTCGAGAATGTTGTCGCCTGGATCAGGCAGGCCGAAAAGCCGGTACAGCTCGTGCATATTTCGACCGATCAGGTCTACGACGGCGCTGGGCCTCATCGGGAAAGCGATGTTTGCCTGAAGAATTACTATGCGTTCTCCAAATACGCGGGCGAACTGGCTGCTTCCGCAGTCGGCGCTGCGGTATTGAGAACCAACTTTTTTGGCAAGAGCCGATCTGCCAGGCGAGCCAGTCTGACGGACTGGCTGTTTTCGGCTTTTAGCGAGAAAACACGCATCCAGGTTTTCGACGATGTCCAGTTCAGCCCGCTCTCGATGACGACGCTTTGCCAGATGCTGGGCCTGGTCATCGAGAAACGGATTGCGGGAATTTATAACCTCGGCTCGCGAGACGGCTTGAGCAAAGCCGATTTCTCATATGCCTTTGCCGGCTTTGTTGGTGCTGATGCGGGGAGCATGTCTCGGCGCTCGGTCCGGGATGTGGATTTGTTCAAGGCTTACCGGCCGCAGGACATGCGGTTGGATGTGGAGCGTTTCGAGCACGCGGCCGGCATTGTCCTGCCTTGCCTCGTGGATGAAATAAAGAGTGCTGCACAGGAATACAGAAAATGAAAGTCAGTCCGTGGTTTGAAATCGAGCGCCAAAAAGTCGGGAACGATCATCCTGTGTACTTTATTGCCGACATCGCGGCCAATCATGATGGCGATATCGAACGGGCCAAGGAGCTGATCTTTCTGGCCGCCGAGGCGGGTGCGGACGCGGCAAAATTCCAGCACTTCCAGGCCGAAACGATTGTCAGCGATTTCGGCTTCAAGACACTCGGCGGGCAGCAGTCCCATCAGGCTGCGTGGAAGAAGTCGGTATTCGAGGTGTATCGGGACGCCAGTGTCAGCCTGGGCTGGACCGATATCCTCAAGGAAACCTGCAGGAAGGCGGGCATCGCGTTCTTTACCAGCCCTTACAGCATGGAGCTGGTCGATTACATCGACCCCTACGTTCCGGCGTACAAGATCGGATCGGGTGACATCACCTGGATCGAAATGGTCGAGCACATCGCGCGCAAACAGAAGCCGTATATTCTCGCGAGCGGGGCGTCCAGCCTGGCGGACGTTGATCGCGCCGTGAGTGCAGCGCTAGGGATCAATCCCGCTCTGTGTCTCATGCAGTGCAACACCAATTACACCGCCAGCCTGGAGAACTTCAAATACATCAATCTGAATGTATTGAAGTCTTTCGAAAGCCGATATCCCGGATTGATCCTCGGCTTGAGCGACCATACGCCCGGGCATGCCACGGTGCTGGGTGCCGTCGCGCTTGGCGCTCGGATGATCGAGAAGCACTTTACCGATGACACCACGCGCAATGGGCCGGATCACAAGTTCTCCATGGCTCCGCAGGCATGGCGGGAAATGGTCGATCGTTCCCGGGAGCTGGAATACGCACTGGGCAACGGCTCGAAAGAAGTCGAGGCGAATGAGCAGGAAACGGTTGTGCTGCAGCGTCGCGCCGTCCGCTGCATTCAGGATATCGGCGCCGGGCAGGTGATCCAGAGGGAACATATGACCGTGCTGAGACCCTGCCCCAAGGACGGCATACCCCCTTATTGCATGTCCGATCTGGTGGGCAAGCGTCTGCGTAACGACATGAAATCCGGCGAGCACTTCAAATGGTCCGATCTGGAATAGCGCTGATCATTCCCGCCTACAACGAGGCGGCAACCATCTATGCGGTCGTCAAGTCTGCCAGCCGTTACGGGCAACCCATCGTGATTGATGATTGCTCCACGGATGCAACCGCGGAACTCGCGGAGCGCGCGGGGGCGGTGGTTGTACGTCATGCCAGCAACAGGGGATATGACGGTGCCTTGAATACCGGCTTCGCAGAAGCGGATCGCAGAGAGTTTGAGTCCATCATCACCCTGGATGCCGACGGGCAGCATGATCCCGAGCTGCTCTCGCGGTTTATCGACGGCCTGGATCAGGGTGCGGATCTGGTGCTGGGGGTCAGAGACCGGTTTCCCCGGTGTGCGGAACGGATTTTTGCGCTCTACACCCGTCGCAGGTACGGCGTGCATGATCCGTTGTGCGGCATGAAGGCCTATCGGCGTTCGGTGTATCAACGCCTTGGGCATTTTGACTCTTATAAATCCATTGGAACCGAGCTGGCCCTGTTCGGCGTCAAAAACAATTTTTCATTCTGCGAAATCGCTTTTGTGGTTCGCGATCGCCAGGACAGTCCGCGGTTTGGGCGATTGCTGAGCGCCAACCTTCGCATTCTTCGGGCAATGATGCGGGACTTGTTTCGCGCATAGATGGCGCCGGGCCGATTCCCGTCGGGCTCCCCGATTCTGCAGATGGCCGGGCTAATGGATAATTCGGTGCGGCCCGGCGCACAAAACTATGCACTCGGGCAAGTAATAGCGCCGTGATGGCGAAAAAAGCGCAGCCAGCCCTAAAGCATCCGCAAGAACCGACGATAACCCTTATGACAGTTCTCCCGGCCACAGCAGGCGCAAGCCACGGGGCGTGGGAACCTTTAGCCCAACCCATGAGGACTCCATAAATGGCTCTCTCTGTTCACACTAACGTTGCTTCCCTGAGCACCCAGAAGAACCTGAACCGCGCGTCCGATGCGCTGTCCACTTCCATGCAGCGCCTGTCCAGCGGCCTGCGTATCAACAGCGCCAAGGACGACGCCGCCGGTCTGCAGATCGCCAACCGTCTGACCAGCCAGGTCAACGGCCTGAACGTTGCCATCAAGAACGCCAACGACGGCATCTCCATGGCGCAAACCGCCGAAGCCGCCATGGGCGAGTCCACCACCATCCTGCAGCGCATGCGCGAACTGGCCCTGCAGTCCGCCAACGGCTCCTACGGTGGTGACGAGCGCAAGGCCATGCAGTCCGAGTTCAGTCAGCTGACCGCCGAACTGAACCGCATCTCCGAAACCACCAGCTTCGGTAGCAAGAAACTGCTGGACGGCTCCTTCGGCACCACCGCCTTCCAGGTCGGTGCGAATGCCTATGAAACCATCAACCTGACGATGAACAGCGTGGCTGCTAGCCAAATCGGTACCAACCAGGCAGGCAGTGTTGCCATCACGGCTGCCACTGGTGCTGCGGCTGCCACCTACACCATCAGCGCTGGCGCTGAAACCCAGAGTTCCAAGGCTTTCGCTGCCGGCGCCTCCGCCAAGGAAGTGGCTCAGGAACTCAACGGCATGGTCGCTGGCGTCTCCGCTACCGCGCGTACCGTGGTCGGTCTGGACCTCAGTGCTGTCACCGCCAACTACGGTTTCACCCTCACCGTGGGTGGCGTGACCGCAACCCTCGCCAACGTTAATGATCAGAAGGAACTGTTCCGTCAGCTCAATGACCAGGCCAGCACCCTGAACATCGCCGTTGACGAAGAGGCCGGCACCATCACCTCTACCTCGGGCGAGAACATTGTGTTCGGCACCGTGACTGGCACCGGTACCTTCGAATTCACCACCTACGGTGCCGACGGTGATCCGGCTGCTGCCGGCACCGCTGTCGCTACCGGTGCGATCATGACCGGTGCGGTACAACTGGACAGCGCCAAGGGCTTCAGCGCGTACTCCACCGATGCGGCCGGCTTCTTCGATGTGGTAGCGAACACTACCTCTTCCTCGCTGGTCAGCGTGCAGAGCTCGAAGATCACCACTGCGGACGATTCGCAGAAGGCCATCTTTGCCCTGGACAAAGCCATCGCCAACATCGACGCCCAGCGCGCCGACCTGGGTGCCGTGCAAAACCGTTTCGAGAGCACGATTTCCAACCTGACCTCCATTGCGGAAAACACCACCGCTTCCCGTGGTCGTATCCAGGACGTGGACTTCGCTGCCGAAACCGCCAACCTGACCAAGCAGCAGACCCTGCAACAGGCATCCACCGCGATCCTGGCCCAGGCCAACCAGCTGCCGGCCGCCGTGCTGAAGCTGCTGGGCTAATCGCCCCGCGGCAACAAGAGAGGGCGCCGTGTGCGCCCTCTCTTTTGATGGAGAACCGATGCGATGGACGTAGGACTGAACATCAACGCCTTCTACACGGCGAGCAAGCCCCAGACGAACGAGACCGAGCAGGTTCGCAACAAGGTTGCACCCGAGGCTCCGCCGCAAAAACCGATCGAGCCCGAGCGCCAGCGCGTCGTGGACGCGATCAAGAAGATTCAGGAATTCGTCGACGAGACGCAGCGTGGTCTGCAGTTCTCCATCGACGAAGACACCGGGCGCACCGTGGTCAAGGTGATCGCCCGCCAGAGTGGTGAAGTGATTCGCCAGCTTCCCTCCGAGGAGGCGCTGGAGCTCGCCAAGCGGCTTCAGGATGCCGGCAGCATCCTGTTCAGCCGGCAGGTGTAGTTTTAGTGGATGGTTTTTGGTTCCCACGCTCCAGCGTGGGAACCAGGTGCGGGGCGCAGCGTGGCTTTGGGACGCCGAGCGTTTCGGACTGCGTTCCCACGCGGAGCGTGGGAACGATCACATCAAGCGTGGCGATGAGTTCGCCGCAAGGGTACCTGCGCTACGGCGGGTAATCGGAATGCTCGGGTCTTGGTGCATATCTTGCTGCGCCAGGGTCAGGCGTCAGCAACGTATCGGGAGTGCAACATGGCAATCACCACCCTCACCGGTCTGGGTTCGGGCCTGGATATCAAGAACCTGGTCCCGGCGCTGATCGAAGCCGAGAAAGCGCCCAAGCAGGCCCAGATCAATACCCAAAAAGCCCGCACCGATACCCAGTTGTCGGCGGTAAGCATGCTCAAGAGCGCGCTGGCTTCGTTTGAATCCTCGTTACTGGGCCTCAAATCCGGCTCCGGCAGCTTTTCCGGCTACAAGGCCGCCTCTTCGGCTGAGAGTCTTGCCAGCGTTACCCTGAAGCCCATCCCGGCCACGGCATCCAAAGTGGCGAGCGCCAAACTGGTGGACGGCAGCGCCACTGTTTTTGCCAGCGGCGGGACTCTGACCATCCAACGTGGCGCCGAAACACCGCATTCCGAGCTGACCATCGCTGCCGGCGCCACCATTACCCAGGTGCGCGATGCGATCAACTCGCAGCTTTCTGGCAAGGGGGTCAGCGCCAGTATCCAGACCATTGAGGGCAGCCAGCGCCTGGTCGTGTCGTCCAGCAAAACCGGGGCCGGCAATGATCTGGTTATCAGCGGAACTGACGATCTGGCGGCGCTGAACGCCAATGGAACCCTCCAGCAAGCCGCGGACGCTGCCGGCTACCTGACCCGCGCCGCCGATGTCGTGCAGGCTCAGGCCGGCGCCCATGTGCTCAAGGTGGACACTCTAGCCGCCGCATCGAAGGTGGCGTCTGCACTACAAGCGGGCGGCTCCACCACCCAGTACGCTTCCGGCGGAAAATTGACCATTCAGGTCGGTGCTGGTGGTGCGGAGCACGAAGTCGACGTGGCCGCGAACGCCTCGCTGGAGCAGATTCGCGATTCCATCAATGGCAAGCTGTCCGGCAACGGCATCAGCGCCAGCATCATTTCCGACAGCAGCGGTGCGCGTCTGGTGCTGTCGTCCTCGGTGTCCGGTGCGGGCAACGATATTACGGTGACCAGTACGGGCACTGATCTGACAGTGCTGGATATCGACGGCACGCAGCAGCAAACCGGCAATGCGGCCGGCTGGCTGACTGAGGCGGCCGATGCGAAATTCAGCATCGACGGCCTGGCCATGACCAGCAAGGACAATACTTTCAATGGCCTGCAGGGCCTGAGCATCAAGCTACAGGAAGTTGGCAGCACCACGGTTTCCGTATCGGCCAACAGTGACGGCATCGCCGGCTCTGTCGAAGCCTTTGTGATGGCCTACAACACGCTGCTGACTGTCACCAACGGCCTGACTAAGGTTACCCAGACCACCGATAAGGATGGCAACGCGACCACCCAAGCCGGCGCGCTGGTTGCCGATTCGGGATTGCGCTCGATGCTGTCGCAGATTCGCAGTGTCATGGCCTCGCCGGCTGGCGGTGCGGGCCAACTGAAAGTACTGGCCGACCTGGGCGTGAGCACCAACCGCGACGGTACCCTGGCACTGGATACCGATAAGTTGAAGAAAACCGTCGCACAAGACCCGACTGCGCTCGCGCAGAAGCGGATTGTGGCTCTGGACCCTGGGTCCATTCAGGAGTTCTTTACCGGCGAGAAGGGGCTGATAAACCGCATTGGGGATATCACCACGGTCTACACCAGCACGGGCGGTCTGCTGGCCTCCCGGGAAAAAAGTCTGAGTTCCGTACTGGAGAATCTGGCCAAGGATCAGGGCGCGCTGGATCGACGCATCGAGAAGCTCACCCTGAGCCTGTTCGCCAGGTTCAACGCCATGGACAATCTGGTTGCTCGGCTAACCGCCACCAGCCAGAGCGTAATGGCCACGCTTAATGCCCTGAATAACAAGAAAGACGACTGATCGGCGCGTGCCTTTCTCAAGGAAAAGTGTTCATGCAAGAAGCCATCGAGAAACTGGAATCCACCCAGACTGCATTACGCGAGGCGCTTGAGCGCCAGGACTGGGACGCCATTGGCGAACTGGATTCGCTGTGCCGTCAGGTGGTTGATGATGTTATGGCGCAGGGTGGCGCGGGTGATGCTCAGGTGGTTCAACGCCTGGGTGAATTGCTGGCGCTGTATCGTGAAGTGCTGGATGCCTGTGAGGCCGAGAAACAGCAAGTGGGTGGCGAACTGCGCCAACTGCGCCAGGCCACCAATGGCGTCAAGGCCTATCAGGCCGGCGAGTGATGCTGGTTCGTTTGCCGTAGCCATCGAACTACGGTTGTTCTGTTTTGCACAACGCCACCTCCGCTCGCGGCTGTGTGGCGTTTTTTATTTATGGTGGGCATGCCTTTTCATGTGGCCCGCCGGAGTCGATGCGATGGGCGAGTTCTTTGAAGTCAACGCCGCGGTTATTCGCGCGCGCTGGCCGGCGTTGCTGGACAGCGTGCTGCAGGAAGACCTGACAGCGCTGCAGGCCGACACGGATCTGCTGCAGGGCCTGGAGGCCACGCTGCGCATCGCCGGCATCCAGCTCACCAGTCGCCATGGCCGGGCGGCCGAAGCCAGGCTGCAGGCGCAAAGCCTGCCGCAGGACAGTCCGGTTGTGACGGTCTATGGCTGTGGCCTGGGCGATCTGCAGCGGGAGCTGCTGCAACGCGACAGCCTGCGCCAGCTGCGCGTGCGTATCCTCAATCTGGGGCTGTTCGCCCTGGTCCTGCATCTGATGGACCAGAGCGATTGGCTCGCCGATCCACGTGTGGATCTTGAGCAGGCCGGGCGTGAGCCGAAACTGGTTCCGCCGCTCTTCGCGCTGCCGTCCGAGCTGCTGCTGGCGGACAATTTCAATGCCCGCGCCCGGGATCTGCTGGTGCGCTACATCCAGCAGGACTACGTCAATGGTGCCTTCGATCCGCAGGATCCGTTCTGGCACGAGCGGGTGAACGGCAACCTCGATCTGCTGCGTGAAGACGCCGACGTGGCCGAGCTGTTCGGCTCTCAGCGAGGGCGTGAAGTGTTCGTGATCGCGACCGGGCCGACGCTTGAGCGGCATTTCGACCGTTTGCGACATCTGCGAGCCCAGACGCAGCGGCCGCTGTTCGTCGCGGTGGATACCGCTTTGAGGCCGCTGCTTGCCCATGACATACGTCCAGATCTGGTGGTGAGTATCGATGCGAATATTCAGGACCGGCATCTGCTCACCGAACAGTCCGACGGGATCGGGCTGGTGTACTTCCCGCTGCTGGCCAACGAGCTTTTGCTGGCCTGGCGGGGCAAGCGGTACGCCGCCTATTCGGTCAGCCAGCTATACGCCGCCGCCCGCCGGCAGGTCGACAAGGCGGTGCTGTATTCCGCCGGCAGTGTCATCCATCCGGCGCTGGATCTGGCGGTGCGCATGGGCGCCACACGTGTGACGTTGTTTGGCGCGGATTTTTCATATCCCGGTGACAAGACCCATGCGGGCTGGGGCGATGGCGTGCTGGGTCAGGGATTCTCCTGTGCGCGTCACTGGGTAATGAATGGACATGGCGAACGGGTCAGGACTCAGTTGAACTTCCGCGCCTATCTATATGGCGTCAGCGAATACATCGCGGCCCATCCCCAAGTGATGTTTCTCAATACCAGCAAGGATGGCGCATTGATTGAAGGCGCAAGTTTTCATCCGGAGTTCATGGCGTGACCCAGGTTGCCGAGTTGAAGAGGGAAGCCCTGCGTATCGCCCATCTGCTGCGTCTGGGGCAGGAGGTGCAGGCGCAACTCGATATGGTTTTCCTGGCTGAGCGGTTGCAGGGTTTTGCTGCCGGCGCGCGAGCTGGCGAGATGGCGGCATGGGTTGACTGGATCGGCCGCACGATGGCGTGCCAGGAGGCGCAGGACTGGCTTGGGCTGGCGGATTATCTGGAGTACGAGTTACAGGAGCTGTTCGGCCGCGCCGTCTAAAGCTTGCCGTGGCCCGGTCGATATACACAGCAGGTTCACGGTTTTTCTTCCTGGAGTCGATGCGCATGTATTCCCGTTCCGCCCTTCAGCAGTACCAGCAGGTCAACGCCCATGCGCAGGTGTCCGAGGCCAGTCCGCATCGTCTAATCCAGATGCTGCAATCCGGCGCGCTGGATCGCATCGCCCAGGCGCAGGGTGCCATGTCGCGCGGCCAGATCGAGATGAAGGGCATGCTGATCGGCAAGGCCATCGACATCATCGGCGGGCTGCGCGAGGGGCTGAACCTGGAAGCGGGTGGCGAGCTGGCCGCCAACTATGATCGCCTGTACGACTACATGACTCGTCGGCTGATCGAGGCCAACCGCAAGAACGATGCGCGCATCCTCGATGAGGTCGCCGGATTGATGCGCGAACTGAAGGCCGGCTGGGATGGCATTGGCACGCAGCTAACCAAGTGAATTCCAAACCCCGCTCCGGCGGGGTTTTTCTTGGCGTCGAATACTTAACGCTTGAAGTGTTAATGTCGTCACACTTTGACAAGTCAGCTTTCTGGCATTTTTTGATCTGCGACAGGGCCGTTAGACAAAAGTCGTTTTGGCCAGTCAGGAAATTGACTTGAGACAGTCTTTTGACTTTAAATGGCCGCCATCCTGCCATCGGCCCTTTGGGGTCAAATGTAAAAAGAACTCCAGGCCAGAAGTCAGACATGTGGCGTGAAATCAAAATTCTATTGATCGATGACTGTGCCGAGCGTCGCCGTGACCTTGCGGTCATCCTCGGCTTTCTGGGAGAGGACCTCCTGGCCTGCGGGTCGGGGGACTGCCGCGAACGGATGAGCGAGGCGATCGCCGACAAGGACGTGCTTTGCGTGTTGCTCGGGCAGGTTGAGGCCCGTGGCGGCGTGCTTGAGCAGGTCAGGCAATTGCATGCGCAAGATGAGCTGCTGCCGCTGGTGCTGCTGGACGAGCCGGGCGACATGGCCCACTGGCCCGAGGAGCAGCGTCGTCGTGTGCTGAGCGTGCTGGGCGATCCGATCAGCTACAACCGCCTCAACGACACGTTGCACCGCGCCCAGGTTTACCGCGAGATGTACGACGAGGCCCGCGAGCGCGGCTGGCAGCGCGAACCCAATCTGTTCCGCAGTCTGGTCGGCACCAGCCGGGCGATCCAGAACGTGCGGCAGATGATGCAGCAGGTGGCCGATACCGAGGCCAGCGTGCTGATCCTCGGTGAGTCCGGTACCGGCAAGGAAGTTGTGGCGCGCAACCTGCACTATCACTCCAAGCGCCGTGGCGCGCCCTTTGTGCCGGTCAACTGCGGGGCGATTCCGGCCGAGCTGCTGGAAAGCGAATTGTTCGGCCACGAGAAGGGCGCCTTCACTGGTGCGATCTCCAGCCGCGTCGGCCGCTTCGAGCTGGCCCAGGGCGGCACCCTGTTCCTCGACGAGATCGGCGACATGCCGCTGGCGATGCAGGTCAAGCTGCTGCGTGTGCTGCAGGAGCGCACCTTCGAGCGGGTCGGCAGTAACAAGACCCAGCAGGCCGATGTGCGCATCATTACTGCGACGCACAAGAATCTGGAGCAGATGATCACGGAAAACACCTTCCGTGAAGACCTGTACTACCGCCTGAATGTCTTCCCCATCGAGATGGCGCCGCTGCGTGAGCGGGTGGAAGACATCCCGGTGCTGATCAACGAACTCATTCTGCGTATGGAGCACGAAAAGCGCGGCTCCATCCGCTTCAACTCCGCCGCGATCATGTCGCTGTGCCGTCATGACTGGCCGGGCAACGTGCGCGAGCTGGCCAACCTGGTCGAGCGCATGGCGATCATGCACCCGTATGGGGTGATCGGCGTGTCCGAGCTGCCGAAGAAGTTCCGCCACATCGATGACGAAGACGAGCAGTTCGCCGTGTCGATTCGTGAGGAGCTGGAAGAGCGCGCCGCGATTGGCGGTGCGCTTCAGCCGGTGGTCTCGGCTACCGCGACCCTCCCGCCGGAAGGGCTGGATCTCAAGGAATACCTGGGCAACCTGGAACAGGGTCTGATCCAGCAGGCGCTGGACGAAGCCGGCGGTGTGGTGGCCCGTGCCGCCGAACGTCTGCGCATCCGCCGCACCACGCTGGTGGAGAAGATGCGCAAGTACGGCATGAGCCGCCGCGAAGACGAGGCCTGAGGCTTTCTCAAAACCGAAAGCCCGCACCAGCCTGTAGGAGCGACTTCAGTCGCGAGCTTTTGTGCGGCCCGCATGAAAAGCTCGCGGACGAGTCCGCTCCCACCAATGCAGCTTATGCCTGATCCAGCGCCTTGCCCTTCCAGCCCTGCCCGCCGGGCAGCAGCAGGTTGAGCAGCAGGGCGGTCAGCGCCGCTAGGGAGATGCCGGACAGTGCGAACGCCGGCGTTCCCAGCTTCATCCCGCCAATGCCGAACACCAGAGTCACCGAGACGATGATCAGGTTACGCGGCAGGGACAGGTCCACCTGGTTGCGGATCAAGGTGTTCAGGCCAACCACGGCGATGGAGCCGAACAGCAGGCAGAGAATGCCGCCCATCACCGGCACCGGAATGCTCAGCAAGGCCGCACCGAACTTGCCCACGAAGGCCATGAGAATGGCGAACACGGCCGCCCAGGTCATGACCTTCGGGTTGTAGTTCTTGGTCAGCATCACCGCGCCGGTGACTTCCGCGTAGGTGGTGTTCGGCGGGCCGCCGAACAGGCCGGCGGCAGAGGTGGCCAGCCCGTCACCCAGCAGGGTGCGGTGCAAGCCGGGCTTCTGGATGAAGTTCTTGCCGGTCACCGAACCGATGGCGACCACGCCGCCGATGTGCTCGATGGCCGGGGCTAGGGCCACGGGCAGCATGTAGAGAATGGCCGTCCAGTTGAATTCCGGCGCGACAAAGTTCGGCAGCGCCAGCCAGGGCGCGGCGGCGATGTTCGAGGTGTCGATGATGCCGAACAGGAAGGACAGCACGCAGCCGACGATGATGCCGGCGAGGATCGGCACCAGACGGAACAATCCGCGCCCCAGGATGGCCACCAGCAGGGTGGTAACCAGCGACACCATGGAAATCAGGATGGCCAGGTCGTAGGGCACGAGCTGGGCGGCGCCGTCACCGGTCTTGCCCATGGCCATGTTCACCGCCACGGGGGACAGCGCCAGGCCGATGGAGATGATCACCGGAGCGATCACCACCGGCGGCAGCAGGCGGTCGATGAAACCGGCGCCGCGTATTTTCACCGCCAGGCTGAGAAGGATGTAGACCAGGCCGGCGGCAATGATCCCGCCCAGCACCGCCGGCAAGCCGACCTCGGCCTTGAGGACGATGATCGGCGCAATAAAGGCAAAGCTGGAGGCGAGGAAGACGGGTACCTGGCGGCCGGTGACCAACTGGAACAACAGGGTGCCGATACCTGCGGTAAACAGCGCCACGTTGGGGTCCATGCCGGTCAGCAGCGGCATCAGTACCAGGGCGCCGAAGGCCACGAACAGCATCTGTGCGCCGGCGATACCCTGGCGCCAAATCGGGTCCTTGTGGGTGTCGCTCATGCTCAGCCTTCCTTCTGCTTGGTGCCGAAAATCTTGTCGCCGGCATCACCGAGGCCGGGAATGATGTAGCCGTGCTCGTTCAATCCCTGGTCGATGGAGGCGGTGAAGATCTGTACGTCCGGGTGGGTCTGTTCCACCGCCGCAATGCCTTCCGGCGCAGCGACCAGCACCATGGCGCGGATTTCCTTGCAGCCGGCCTTCTTCAGCAGGTCGATGGTGGCGACCATCGAACCGCCGGTGGCCAGCATGGGATCGATGATCAGCGCCAGACGCTCGTCGATTTCCGGCGCCAGTTTTTCCAGGTAGGTATGCGCCTTGAGGGTTTCCTCGTCGCGGGCGATGCCCACGGCGCTGACCTTGGCGCCGGGAATCAGGGTGAGCACGCCATCCAGCATGCCGATGCCGGCGCGCAGAATGGGCACCACGGTGATCTTCTTGCCGGCGATCTTCTCCACCTGCACCTTGCCGCACCAGCCATCGATCTCGCAGGGCTCCAGCGGCAGGTCGTTGGTGGCTTCGTAGGTGAGCAGGGCGCCCACTTCCTGGGCAAGCTCACGGAAGTTTTTGGTGCTGATGTCGGCGCGGCGCATCAGGCCGAGCTTGTGGCGGATCAGCGGATGGCGGATCTCTCGGATGGACATGGGAATCTCCGGCGGGGGCGGGCAAAAAATCGCGCTAGGTTAATGCAAAAAGCCTGCTGGAATCAGCAAAGCCGGCATTGTCGCGGGCATTGTAGGGCCGGGCTGATTGTGGCCGACATGGGTGGGTTCGACGCAGGGCCGCCGTCTTTCCGCCGCCATCGGCGTAGATGGCTTGCCTGCCGGTGGTCCGGGGCATACCTTTTGCGCTTTGTTTTCGACGTATCCCCAGCCGTAAGAGGATTCCTCCATGCCCGATCTCGCCCACATCCGCCAGGTAATGGCCGAAGCCGATTGCCTGTATGACAACGCGCAAATCGAGGTCGCCATCACCCAGGTGGCCGAGAGCATCAATGCCAGTCTGGCCGAGAGCAATCCGGTGGTGTTCTGCGTGATGAACGGAGGGCTGATCTTCGCCGGCAAGCTGCTGACCCAGCTGGATTTTCCGCTGGAGCTGTCCTACCTGCACGCAACCCGCTACCGCAATGAAACCAGCGGCGGCGAGCTGTTCTGGAAGGCCAAGCCGGAAGTGTCGTTCATGGATCGTGATGTGCTGATCATCGACGACATCCTCGACGAGGGACACACCCTGGCGGCGATCATCGACTTCTGCCGGCATGCCGGCGCCCGCCGGGTGCACACCGCGGTGCTGATCGACAAGGTCCACGATCGCAAGGCCCGTCCGGATCTGCAGGCGGATTTCGTCGGCCTGCCCTGCGAGGATCGCTACATCTTCGGCTATGGCATGGACTACAAGGGTTACTGGCGCAACGCTGCTGGTATTTACGCGGTCAAGGGCTTGTAAGCCCACCGGCTGGGCAGGAGCGGCTTGAGCTGCGATGGTCTTTCGTACGGGCCGCGCCCAAAAGCATCGCGACTGAAGTCGCTCTTACAGAGGGTCCGACGACAGGGGCAGGTCTGGCTGCAGCTGTCAGCCCAGCGGCTGGTCCCGCAGCCATTGGGCGGCCGCGTGCAGCGCTTCGCCGTGTTCACGCTCCAGGGCGGCAAAGCGGCTGCGATAGTGGTTGCGCTCCGTCGCGCTCAGTGCCTGCCAGGCGGCATGAGTGGGCACGTCGACGGTGGCCTCGTAGAGGGCATGGAATACGGCGCTGTGGGTATCCTGGCTGAGTTGGGTGTCGTAGTTGTCGATCAGCACCTTGATGCGGATCGCCCCTTCGATCATCGGCAGCTGCCCGTCGAGCAGGCTGCCGGACAGGATGTGCAGGTCCTCGCCGAGCCGTTCGTGCCGCTGTTGATTCAGCGTCTGCTGCCGGCGCTGGCGTTGCCAGACCTGGCGCCACAGCCACAGGGCATAGCCCGCCAGGCCGGCGATGATGACCAGCGCGGCGATCAGCAGCGGCGGTGAGATCTCAGGCACCGTGGCACTTCTTGTATTTCTTCTGGCTGCCGCAGGGACACGGATCGTTGCGGCCGATGGCCTTCAACGGATTGCGGGTCGGTTCCTGTGCGGCGTGGTTGCAATGTGGGCCATGCACATGGCCGTGCTCATGCTCATGTTCATGTTCATGTTCATGGTCGTGATTGCAATGCGGACCGTGGACATGGGGTTGCTGCGTCATGGAACTACTCCGGGATGTGGTCGCGGGGGATTATCTCGCCGCTGCGGGAAAAGCGCACTTCCCGACCGAAGA
>DATJDB010000275.1:0-13180 GCA_035497635.1 Pseudomonas sp.
TCCTGGGTGCAGAGCTATTTCCCGCCCGAGCGCACCCGGCGGGTGGCCTGCGCGGCTTTCGGGCCAACCTCACCGGCGCCTTGCTGGGCACTGTCACGCCGTTCTGTTCCTGCTCGTCGATCCCGTTGTTCATCGGCTTCACCAGCTCCGGACTGCCGCTGGGGGTGACCTTCTCGTTCCTGATCTCCTCGCCGCTGGTCGACCTGGCCTCGATGATCCTGCTGGCCAGCATCTTCAACTGGTCGATAGCCATCACCTACGTGGTGATGGGCATCGTGCTGGCGGTGATCGGCGGCACGCTGATTGGCAAGGCGCGCATGGAGCAGTACGTGGAAGCCTTCGTTACCCGGCAGCCGATTTCGCCGAAATTGCCGCCTTCATCCAGGCCCGTTAAGCCCGTACGGCCGGGTTGCGCATCCTGGCACTGAAGGCCTGAGCACGCCTCAGCCGCGCCGCCACGGACGCCGACGGGCTGGCGGTACGGGCCAGCTCAGCGACTTGTTCTCGCAGCGCACGATGCCGCCGGCGCCCAGGCGCAGGGTCCAGCGTTGCGCCACGCTGGCGGCCTGCCCCGGCTCGCGGTGGACCAGCAACAGGTTGTAGTCATGCTGCTTCTCGATGGGGTGCGCCTGTACCCCTTCCTCGTCCTTCCATTCGAACAGCTGCTGGTGGCTGGCCTGGATCATTGCGCACAGCGGTTCGCAATCCAGGGTCAGGCGTTCCTGGAGCTCGTCCTGGGCCAGCGCCGCCTTGTCCAGATGCAGCCGTGAGCGATAGCAGATGATCTGCCGCTCCTCGTTGCTGGCCCACTTGCCGGAATGCTCGCGCACCGGCGGGCTCAGCTCGGCGAGCTTGCGGTAATCGAGCCAGACCATCTGCTGCGCCAGGACTTTCTGGGTGTAGGGCATCTGCTGACGGATCTTCCAGCGCGGCTTGCCCTTGCGCAGCCAGCGCGTGACGGTATCGATCAGGTCGTCGCGCAACAGGTCGCGCAGCGCGTAGATCAGCGCGATCCCCAGCAGCAGGGCCAGCGATAGCTGCTGACTGGCGTCGCGCACGTTGAACAGGAAGTAGGTGAACAGCGACATGATCAGCACGGTGGAGGTCGCCTTCACCAGCTTGCGCGTGCCGGCGCCCAGTTCGGTGATCTTCTGACGCAGCACCACCGGGTACTCCAGCAGCCGCTGGTACAGGCTCATGCGGTTCCACACGCGGGTCGGCGCGCCCTGGAAGTCGCTCAGGTAATCGCGCTCGCGGCGATAGCGATGCTCCTGGCGCAGGAAATCCTGCAGGGACTGTTTCAGTTCCTCGTCGAGTTCATCGAAGCCGTCCAGGGTCATGCTTTCCAGCACGAACTGTTCGGCCAGCCAGGAGTAATAGATGTCGAGCTGGCGGAAGTAGCGCGACTGTTTGCTCTGCTTCGGCTCCGCCTTGCGCAGGCGCAGGGCGAAGTTCTGGCTCAGCCGCAGGGCGCGCGCCAGCGGCTCGGCCAGCGCCTCGCCCTGTAATTGCTGGCGCAGCCGGTCCAGCGACGCCTGGTATTGGAAGAACCAGGCGCCGTGCATGATCTCGTAGTGCGGCGAGAGCAGCGAGAAGGAGGTGTCCAGCTTGCTGGCGCGGTCCTGGGCCGGCAGGCCGAGCAGCCGGAAACGGTGGCTCAGGGCAGTGTGGAAGAACTGTCCCTCGGCCAGGGTCCGGGCGGAAAGATTGCTTTCATGGGGCGTGAACAGGTACAGCTCGACCGAGTGACGCCCCGGCAGGGTCAGCGTGCGGGTCAGTTGCAGGCGGAAATCGCCCTGGCGCTTCAACGAGAACACGGCACCTCCGATGACAATTCGCCGGTGAGCATACCAAGATGCCCGGGCTTCTCCGAAGCCGCAGCCGGGATGCAGACTCCGCCGACTCCCTGCGCACACCGAGCGGTTGAACTCACTCGGCCGACCCGTACACTGTGGCCCCCTTCGCAGCCCTCTGCCCACATGACCGACGCCCCCGCCAAACCCTGGTTCGTCTATCTGGTACGCGCCGCCAATGGCGCGCTGTACTGCGGCATCAGTGACGACCCGCAGCGGCGCTTCGCCAAGCACCAGAGCGGCAAGGGTGCGCGCTTCTTCCATTCCAGCCCGGCGCAGGCGCTGGTGTTCGTCGAGGCCTGCGCAGACAAGAGCGCAGCCCTGAAGCGCGAGCGGGCCATCAAGGCGCTGCGCAAGTCGGCCAAGGAGGCGTTGGTGGCTGGCAAAACGGCAATGGTCGAGGCCGCCAGCGACTGCTAGGTTCAAGCGGCCATCGTTCTTCGGAGCCCGCCCATGCACCGCACACCCATCCTGCACCACTACCCCGAATCGCCGTTCGCCGAGAAGGCGCGGCTGATGCTCGGTTTCAAGCAGCTGTCCTGGGGATCGGTGTACATCCCGCGCATCATGCCCAAGCCGGACCTGACGGCGCTGACCGGCGGCTACCGGCGCACGCCGGTGCTGCAGATCGGCGCGGACATCTATTGCGACACGGCACTGATCGCCCGCCGCCTGGAGGCCGAGAAGGCCACGCCGGCGCTGTTTCCGGAGGGGCGGGAACTGGTAGTCAGCGCCTTCGCGCAATGGGCCGACTCGCTGGTGTTCCAGACCGCCATCACCCTGGGCTTCCAGCCGCAGGCACTGAGCGCCCGCCTGGGCAGCCTGCCGGAGGCCGCCGTGCAGGCCTTCGTCGCCGACCGCGCCGCGCTGTTCAAGGGCGGCGCGGTGCCGCGAGTATCGGTCGAGCAGGCGCGCAGCACCTGGGCCGTACTGATGTTGCGGCTGGAACAGCAACTGGCGCGCGAGGACAGCGATTTCCTGTTCGGTGCGCCGTCGCTGGCCGACTTCGCCCTCGCCACTCCGCTGTGGTTTCTTCACAGCAACCCGGTCACCGCGCCGCTGGTGGACGCATCCCCGGCGATCAGCGCCTGGCTGCGCCGAGTGCTGGATGTCGGCCACGGCTCCGCCCAGCGGATGGACGCGCAACAAGCGCTGGATATCGCCCGCCAGGCCGAACCGGCGCCACTGCCGGCAGAGGCATTCGCCGACCCTAACGGTTTCGGCGCGGGCCAGCGGGTCAGCATTTGCGCCGAGGATTACGGCGTCGATGCGGTGGAAGGCGAGCTGCTGTACGCCGGCGCGGAAGAACTGATCCTGCGCCGCGAAGATGAACGGGCCGGCGTGGTGCACGTGCACTTCCCGCGCCTCGGGTTCCGGATCGAAGCGCGCTAAGCGAACGTTCCACCGAATCCCGCAGGAGCGGCTTCAGCCGCGATGCTGTTTCGTGCAAGCCGCCACCAAAAGCTCGCGACTGAAGTCGCTCCTACAGGTCCGTGCGGGTACCCATTGCCTTTCGATGCTGTTTCGTGCAAGCCGCCACCAGAAGCTCGCGACTGAAGTCGCTCCTACAGGTCCGTGCGGGTACCACGGCCTTTCGATGCGGCACGCCGCTTCCGTGGGGGCTTCAGCCGCGATGCTTTTCGTGCAGGCCGGCCGCCACGTTTCGAGCAACAGTTCAGTGCAGCGCCGACGTCACCAGGAAATTCACCAGCGTCGGATCGTCGGGCAGTTCGATCTCGCGGGACGGGCGCGGCAGTTCCTCGGCCAGCGCCAGCCAGAACGCCTGCGCCACGTCGTCCTGCTGGTGGAAGCGCACCAGCCAGGGTTGGCGGGTGTCGCTCAGCACGTGCAAAGCCACGGCCCGGCCGATGCCCTGGCGACGGTATTTCTTGAGGATGAACAGGTCGGCGAATTCCAGCGCGTCGATGCCGGGCACCTCGCTGCGTTCGATCAGCACGAAGCCGGCGATGCAGCCTTCGACCATCACCAGTTGCGCGCTCCAGTCCGGCTCCTGCCAGTAGCGGGCCAGGTACTCCTCGTGAACGTAGAAGCGGCCGTCGGCGTCCACGTCCTCCTGCTCCCAGTCGGAGGTTTCGTAGGCATAGAACTGGTAAAGGTTGCGGATCAGGTGAGTCTGATCCGCCTGGGCGAGAAGCAATTCGAGGGTTACGGGGGTCATGGGGCACACAGGATGAATCGGGGCGCAGCGCGCCACGAAGAAAACCGGGGCGCCCCGGGCGGGGCGCATGAACAGACGGGCGCGGTCAGCGACGCTTGAGCTGATCCTTCAACTGCGTCGGCACCTGCTTGATGGTCAGTGTGTCGGTCGCCTCGTCGTATTCCACCCGCGAGCCCAACAGGTGGGCCTCGAAGCTGATCGACAGGCCTTCGGCGCGGCCGGTAAAGCGGCGGAACTGGTTGAGGGTGCGCTTGTCCGGCGGGATCTCCGGCGCCAGGCCGTAATCGCTGTTGCGGATGTGCTCGTAGAAGGCACGCGGCTTGTCTTCGTCGAGCAGGCCGGAGAGCTCTTCCACGGTCATCGGCTCGCCGAGGCGCGCCTGGGTGCTGGCGTAGTCCACCAGGGTCTGGGTTTTTTCGCGGGCCTGGTCTTCGGCCAGATCCTCGCTTTCCACGAAATCGCTGAACGCCTTGAGCAGCGTGCGGGTTTCGCTGGGCGCGTCCACCCCTTCCTGGCAACCGATGAAGTCGCGAAAGTAGTCCGAGACCTTCTTGCCGTTCTTGCCCTTGATGAAGGAGATGTACTGCTTCGACTGGCGGTTGTTCTGCCACTCGGAGAGGTTGATGCGCGCCGCCAGGTGCAGCTGGCCGAGGTCCAGATGCTTGGCCGGCGCCACGTCCAGCGCCTCGGTGACCGTCACGCCTTCGCTGTGGTGCAGCAGCGCGATGGCCAGGTAATCGGTCATGCCCTGCTGATAATGGGACAGCAGCACGTGCCCGCCAGTGGACAGGTTGGATTCCTCCATCAGCTTCTGCAGATGCTCCACGGCCTGGCGGCTGAAGGCGGCAAAGTCCTCGCCGCCGTCCAGGTAGCCCTTCAGCCAGCCACTGAACGGGTAGGCGCCGGACTCGTCATGAAAGAAACCCCAGGCCTTGCCCTGCTTGGCGTTGTAGCTGTCGTTCAGGTCGGCCATGAGATTCTCCATGGCCTGATTGACCGGCAGCTCGGCGTCGCGGGCGTGCAGCACGGCGGGCGTGCCGTCGGGTTTCTTGTCGATGAAATGGACGATGCAGTGACGAATCGGCATGAATCTCTCGGGGCGGGCGAAACAGGCGCGCTAGTGTAAAGCATCGCGGCGCAAAACTTGTGGGGCCGGGTTTATCCCGGCCGACGGGGGCGGGAACGCCGCAACGTCGCCGGCCGGAACTCGGCCGGCCGGCGTGAAGCCGGCCCCACAGAAAAGCAGCAAGCCGCAGGGTTTGTCACAGCCTCGCAATCACTCAATCAACTCCGGCTGCGCCAGCGGCTTGCCGCTCCGCGGTTGGTCGCGCAGGAACTCCAGGCGCTTGATCATGTAGCGCACGTGCACGTGCAGGTCGTACAGCTCGCCGGAATAGGACAGCGGCACTTCCACCTTGGCCAGCTCGACACCCAGGTCGATCAGGTGATCGATTTCCTTCTGCGGGTCCTGCAGCTTGCCCAGATACAGCTGGCGGTCGATCTCGCGCAGATGCTTGTACCAGCGGTAGATGCGCGAGCGGATCTGCCAGCGGTACAGCGGCCCGACGACCTTGATCAGCGGGATCAGCAGCACCAGCAGCGGAATGGCGAGGATGATGTAGCGGTCGGCCAGCGAGGCGATGCGAAACGGCAGGTAGCGCTGCAGGATCGGCAGGCCCTTGCTGTAGAAATACTCGGCTTCGTCCAGGGTGGCGAAGTTCGACGAGGCCGGTGCCGGAAAACGGCCGGCTTCGTCCAGCAGGTTGCCGTCCTTGAGCACTTCACGGGCGGCGGCGAGGATCAGCGGGGTCAGCGAGGGATGGAAATGCTCACCGGCCACCAGCGTGGCCAGCGGGCCAACGGTTTCCAGCGCACGCGCAGGCACGTTGCGTTCCAGGCTGACCAGTCCCTCGCCGACGTCGACGCGGTTCAGGTACGGCAGGCGCGCGTGGTACGCCGCGCTGCGCCCCAGATTGAGCAGTTGAAGGTTCGGATCGGCGGCCAGGCGCTGCACCAGGCCGTTCTCGGCCGGGCCGATGAAGAAGGCCGCATCCAGGTTGCCGGCCTGCAGCTCGCGGGCCGCGCGGGCGCCGCCATATTGCTGCCAGCCCGCCGGCAGTTGCTGCAGGTCGATGCCGTTGGCGCCCAGCAGGGCATCGGTCACCGAACGGGTGCCGCTGGCCGGACTGCCGATGGCCAGACGCTGCGTCGTCAATTCGGCCAGCCGGCTGATGCGAATGCCCTGACGGGCGAACAGCCACACCGGCTCCTGGAACATCACGCCCAGGCCGTACAGCTCGCCGCGCTGTTCGCTGTTCAGATTGAGTTCCTGGCCGCTCTGCACCAGCGCCAGCTCCACGTCGCCGGAGCGCAGCTTGTCCAGGTTATCCACCGAGCCCTTGCTGTTCACCAGTTCCAGCGTGAAGCCGTCCTTGGCCAGCTCGGCCTGCAGCTGCAGCCCGAAGGTGTGGTAACCGCCGCTCGGGCCGCCGGTGGCCAGGCGCGCCTCCATGGGGGGCGGCGGCGCCACGAAGTTGAACAGCGCCCATACCAGTGCGGCCACGACGGGCACGATCCAAAGGTTGGCGAGGATGAAGATTTTCAGATCGTTGAAGACACGGCGCATGGCGGAGTTCCGAGACTGTTCCGGCCGCAGAGGATAGCCGCTGCGCTCTCAGGCGCGCGACAACCGCCTGGCGCGATGCTCACGCCAGGCGGCGACCAGCGCCAGCACCGCCAACAGCCCGAGCGCGTACAGCGCATCCTGGCCGAGCGCCACCAGCACCAGCAGGCAGAGCAGCGCGGCCAGCGCGGCGATCACCCGCCAGACGCCGCGCAGCAGCCATACCCCGGCGGCCATGCTGAGCAGGTAGACAATGATGAAGTTGCCGTTGGCGTAGCGGATCAGGTCATCCACCGACAGCCGCAGCCACAAGGACAGCGCGGCGCACACCGCGCACACCGCCACCACCAGCAGCAGCGCCGGGCCGGGCACGCCGTGGCGATTGCGTCCGGCCAGCTGGGCCGGCAGCTTGCCTTCATCCGCCAGGCTCCAGATCAAGCGGGCGAAGCCCTGCACATAGACGTTGATCGAGGCGAAGCAGGCCAGGTAGCCAAGCAGCGCCACCAGCCAGCGGCTGCGCTCGCCAAACAACTGTTCCATCAATTGCGGCAGCGCGGCGGCGTCGCGCTGGGCGTCGCCGTATACGCCGAAACTCAGCACCGCCACCGAGAAGGCCCAGTACACCAGCCCGGCCAGCAGCACGCCGAACACCAGCGCCAGCGGGAAATCGCGACGGGGATTCTTGAATTCCTCGCCCAGATGGGTGAAGGCCTCGATGCCGACGAAGCACCAGAACATCACACCCAGCGCCACCGGCAGGCGCGACCAGTCCACCCCGCTCGCCGGCAGCAGCGGCTGACTGGCGCGCGGCAGATCGCCGGCCCACCAGATCAGCGCCACCGCACCGATGATGGCCACGGCAATCAGCGCCTGCACGATCCCGGAGGCACGCGGCGGACGCTGGCCAAGCAGCAGCATGGCGCCTAGGGTAGCCAGCTGGATCGCCAGCACCTCGCCCTGCCCAAGCGGCACTACCGCCTGCCAGAAGCCGGTGGCGATATTCAGCGCCGCCGGCAGGCCCACCGGCAGCACGGCCAAGAACAGCAACGCAATCAGCCGTTCACAGCGCGCGCCAAAAGCCAGACCGATCAGATGCGGCGCGCCGCCGGCATGCGGATAGCGCCGGCCCAACTCTGCGAAGGTGAAGGCCACCGGCAATACCAGGGCAATCAGGATCAGCCAGGCCCACAGCGACGCGGAACCGGCGGCCGTGGCGGCCAGCGCCGGCACCACGAAGATGCCGGTGCCCAGCAGCGACGTGCTGAGCAGTGCGACGCCCTGCCCCAGCCCCAGTTCCTTGTTCAGACGACTCATCGGGTATGCTCGCGCCCATTCAAAAGGGTCGCCATGATACGCCCGCGACCGTCTTGTCACCCGCTTCCGGAATCCGATCACCGTATGAGTCTGCGCCTGCTGCACACCTCCGACTGGCATCTGGGCCAGCACTTCATGGGCAAGACCCGCCAGGCCGAACACCAGGCGTTCTGCGACTGGCTGCTGGAACAGGTGCGCCTGCATCAGGTAGATGTGGTGCTGATTGCCGGCGATATCTTCGATACCGGCGCGCCGCCCAGCTACGCCCGCGAGCAGTACAACCGCTTCGTGGTGGCGCTGCGCGACACCGGCGCCAAGCTGGTGGTGCTGGGCGGCAATCATGATTCGGTGGCCATGCTCGGCGAGTCCCGCGAGCTACTGGCCTGCCTGGACGCCTGGGTGGTGCCGGCAGCCATGGACAATCCGGCCGATCAGGTGCTGGTGCTGCCAACCCGCGACGGCGAGCCGGGCGCCCTGCTCTGTGCGATTCCCTTCCTGCGCGCCCGCGACTTGCTGCGCAGCGAGGCGGGACAGAGCGCCGAAGACAAGCAGCGCTCCCTGCAGGAAGCCATTGCCGAGCATTATCAGCAGTGCCATGCACAGGCCGTAAGCCTGCGCCGTAAGCACGGCCCGCTGCCAATCGTCGCCAGCGGCCACCTGACCACCGTGGGCGCCAGTGCCAGCGAATCGGTACGCGAGATTTACGTCGGCAGCCTGGAAGCCTTTCCCACCAGCGCTTTTCCCGACGCGGACTACATCGCTCTGGGGCATATCCATCGCCCGCAGAAGGTCGGCGGACAGGAACACATTCGCTACAGCGGCTCACCGATTGCGCTGTCCTTCGACGAAGCCGGCCAGCAGAAGGAGGTGCTACTGGTCGATCTGGACCGCATCGGCCTGTGCGGCATTACGCCCGTGCCGGTGCCGCGCTTCCAGCCGCTGCTGACCCTGCGTGGCACGCTGACCGAGATCACCGCGCAACTGCCCGAGGCCGCTGCCGCAGGCACGCCGGAATGTCCGGTGTGGCTGGAAATCCAGGTGGCCAGCGATGACTACCTGAGCGATCTGGGCGCGCGCCTGGCTGAACTCACTCGTGATCTGCCGGTGGAAGTGCTGCGCATCCGCCGCGAACGCAACGGCGCCAGCGCCGCACTGCTCGGCGACAGCCGGGAAACCCTGGAGGAAATCGATCCCATGCAGGTGTTCCAGCGTCGTCTGGAACAGGAAACCCTGGATGACGACCTGCGCGAACGGCTGGCGCTGTTGCACCAGCAGGTACTGGCCGAGCTGCGCGAGGTGCAGGCATGAGAATCCTCACCCTGCGGCTGAAGAACCTGAACTCGCTAAAGGGCGAGTGGAAGATCGACTTCAGCGCCGAGCCGTTCCGCGACAACGGCCTATTCGCCATCACCGGCCCCACCGGGGCGGGCAAGACCACGCTGCTGGATGCCATCTGCCTGGCGCTCTACCACCGCACGCCGCGCATGGACACGGTCAGTGCCGGCAGCAACGAACTGATGACCCGGCATACGGCCGACTGCCTGGCCGAGGTGGAATTCGAGGCGCGTGGCGAACGCTACCGCGCCTTCTGGAGCCAGCGCCGCGCCCGCGACAAGGTGGATGGCGCCCTGCAACAGCCCAAGGGCGAATTGGCCAAGGCCGACGGCACCCTCCTGGCCGAGAAGCTCGGCGACAAGCTGGGGCTGGTCGAACAGCTTACCGGCCTGGACTACGCACGCTTCACCCGCTCGATGATGCTGGCCCAGGGCGGCTTCGCCGCCTTCCTCAACGCCAAGGCCGCCGAGCGCGCCGAACTGCTGGAGCAACTGACCGGCACGGAAATCTACGGGCAGATCTCCATGCAGGTGTTCCAGCGCGCCCGTGAACAGAAGGACGCCCTGGAACGACTGAAGGAACGCGCCGAGGCGGTGGAACTGCTCGACGAGGAGGCGCGCGCGGCGCTGGAAACCGAATCCTCCAGCCTCGCCAGCGACGAAACCCGCCGACGCGAGGAACAGCAGACACTGCGCAGCCAGCAACAATGGCTGCAACAGCGCGATCAGGCCCAGGCGCACATGCATGCCGCGCAAGTTCGCGAACAGGCGGCCCGCACTCAACTGGAACTGGCCGGTCCCGATCTGCAGCGCCTGGCTGCCAGCGAACCGGCTGAACAGCTGCGCCCGCTGTTCGAGGCACGCAGCCAGGCCGAACAGGCCTTGCTGGCGACCGACAGCCAGTTGCAACGCCTGCAGGACGAACAGCAGCAACACGCACAGGCTCGCCAGCAGGCGCTGTGGCACGGCCACTGGGCCAGCGAACAGCAACGCAGCCAGGCGCACACGGCGCTGACCGCTCTGGAAGAACGCGGCATTGCGCTGGAAATGCGTCTGAAGGAAACCGCCAGCCATGCGCTGATCACCGGCCAGTTGGGCGGCTGGAAACTGCGTTTCGCCGAGTGCGCACAACTCGGCGGCGATCTGGCGCAACTGGAGAGCCGTCGGCAGGCGCTTCAGCAGCGTCTGGCCGGCCATGCCCAGCGCCGTCAGCAGGCCGAGCAGCAATGGCAGGCCGCGCAGACGGAGCAGGAAGCGGCCCGGACGCAACTCGTGCAGCGCGAACAGCAGCATCAGGCCCTGCTCGGCGAGCGTGACGAAGCCGGATGGCGCGTCCATTGGCAACAGCTGCTGCAGCGCAAGGGCCATCTGGAACAACTGCAGCAGTTGCTTGAGCAGCGCCAACAGCAAGCCACGCTGCTGCACAAGCACGGCACGCGCAAGGAAAAGGCCGAGGCCGTGCAGGCCGCTCGACAGACCGAGCTGGGCGCCCTGCGCGATCTGTATCGCCGGGTGAAAAGCCAGGTCGACGATAAGGAGCGGCTACTGCAACAGGAGCATCTGCTGCAAGCCCGCGCCGAACTGCTGCCCGGCTCGCCCTGCCCGGTGTGCGGCGCCTGCGAACATCCCGCCGCCGGCCACTACGATGCGCTGGATATTTCCGGCACCCAGCAGGCACTGGCGGAACTCAAGGCCGAACAGGAACAACTGACCCAGCGCGGCCAGACCCTGAATGCGGAAAAGGCCCGGGTGGAAGGCGAGCTGGAGGAAATCCACAACCAGTTGCAGGCTTCCCAGACGCTGCACGAACAGTTGAGCGCGAGCATCGGCCAACTGCTCGGGCAACTGGGGCTGAGCGAACCGCTGGATCTGCAAGGCGAACACACCCGCCTGCTCGCCGAACAGGCACAGACCCAGCAGAAGCAGTCCGAGCTGGAGACGCTGAAGAAGACCCTGAGCGAGGCGCAACAGCGCGTCTTTTCGGTCACTCAGCAGGACGGCGAGCAGCGCCAGCAACTGCAGCTGATCGACAAGGATCACCAGGCCGATACCCTGGCGCTAGTCGAGCTGGATAGCGAACAACAACGGCTGGCCGGCCGCCAGCGGGACGTGCAGCAGGCGCTGCGTGATGAACTGGCCACCCTCGGCTACGAACTGCCCGGCGACACCACCGCCTGGCTGGCCGCGCGCGAGCAGGACGCCCGGCAATGGCAGCAGGCCGAGGCGCAGCAGCAAAGCCTGCGCGATGAAATGCGCGAGCAGGAGCACCGTCTGGACCACGCGGCGACAGTGGCCCAGCGCTGGATGGAACGCGGGCAGGCCGCCGAACAACCGCGCGTCGACACGCCAGTCGGCGAATTCGATGTACTGCTGGCTTCTGCGGAACAGCAGCTCGAAGAAGCGGAACGCGCCCTCCTCCAGCTGGCCGGTCAACGCCGCAGCCTGGACGAGCGCCGCGAACAGCAGACGCAGCAATTGGCGGATCGTCAGGGCGGCTGGGAGAGCGCCCTGCGGGACAGTCCGTTCGCCAGCGAGGCGGATTATCTCGCCGCCTGCCTGACCCTGGCCGAACGCCAGGCTCTGCAGGCCCGCAAGCAGCAACTGGATACCGCCCTGACCGAAGCCGCCGCGCTGTACCAGTCCGCCCGCCAGACGCTGGATCAACTGCTCGCCAACCCGCTGACCGAGCAGGATGCCGACACGCTGGCTGCGCGCCTGGCGGAACGGGACGCCGAGCTGCGCCAGATCGGCCTGCGCCAGGGCGAACTGCGCGCCACGCTGCAAGCCGATGCGCAGCGCCGCCAGAGCCAGCAGGCGCTACAGGCGCAGATCGATCAGCAGCAGACGCACAGCGATCTGTGGCAGCACCTGACCAGCCTGATCGGTTCCGCCGATGGCACCCGCTACCGCAAGTTCGCCCAGGGGCTGACGCTGGATCATCTGGTGCACCTGGCCAACCGCCAACTGCTGCGCCTGCATGCCCGCTATCAGCTGGCCCGTCGCAAGGGCGGCGATCTGGAACTGGACGTGCTGGACACCTGGCAGGGCGATATCGCCCGCGACACCCGCACCCTGTCCGGCGGTGAGAGCTTCCTGGTCAGCCTGGCCCTGGCCCTGGCGCTGTCGGATCTGGTCAGCCAGCACACACGCATCGACTCGCTGTTCCTCGACGAAGGCTTCGGCACCCTGGACGGCGAAACCCTGGAAATTGCCCTGGACGCCCTCGACCAGCTCAACGCCAGCGGCAAGATGATTGGCGTCATCAGCCACGTCGACGCGCTGAAGGAACGCATTCCGGTGCAGATCCACGTCAGCAAGGGGGCTGGCCTGGGGCACAGTCGCCTCGATCCGGCCTTCGCCGTGACCGGCTGAGTGCGAAGGCCCGATTCGCTCGGATGCTAAGTCTTTGAGCGAGCTGTAAATTTTTTGGCCGTCTGGAAAAGAAATCCACACGGATGTGTTGACAGGCGAATCTCGCTGCGTAAAATGCGCCCCCACTGCAACGGGGTTTCCGGTTTGACTGGAAGTTGCAGCTGGAAGATCGAAGTTCCGCGATAGCTCAGTCGGTAGAGCAAATGACTGTTAATCATTGGGTCCCTGGTTCGAGTCCAGGTCGCGGAGCCAACTTCCAACCGGGGTATAGCGCAGCCCGGTAGCGCGCCTGCTTTGGGAGCAGGATGTCGGGAGTTCGAATCCCCCTACCCCGACCATTTTTGGGTCGTTAGCTCAGTGGTAGAGCAGTTGGCTTTTAACCAATTGGTCGTAGGTTCGACCCCTACACGACCCACCATACAAGGCTTCATCGAAGCCAGAAAAACGGGAAGTTCCGCAAGGAGCTTCCCGTTTTTTATGTCTGCGGAAAAAGCACGGCGCTTTT
>DATJDB010000276.1:0-2160 GCA_035497635.1 Pseudomonas sp.
TTCGAGGACACCCAGCTGGCGCTGGTCGCGCTGGAGTGGCTGAAGGACGATGACAAGGCCGGCGCCGCCCTGCTAGCCGCCGGCTGGGATCTGCTGGTGGTGGACGAAGCTCACCACCTGGTCTGGCATCCCGAGAACGCCAGCGCGGAATACCTGTTGGTGGAACGCTTGGCCGGCGCGATTCCCGGCGTGCTGCTGCTTACCGCCACGCCCGAACAGCTCGGTCAGGACAGCCACTTCGCGCGTCTGCGCCTGCTCGATCCGAGCCGCTTCCACGACCTGCAGGCGTTCCGCGCCGAGAGCGCGAATTATCGCCCGGTGGCCGAGGCGGTGCAGGAGCTGCTGGACGAGGGCCGCCTGTCCGATCAGGCGCACCGCACCATCCGGGAATTCCTTGGCGACGAGGGCGAAGCCCTGCTGGCCGCCGTCACCGATGGTGACATCCAGGCCAGCCAGCGTCTGGTGCGCGAGCTGATCGACCGCCACGGCACCGGCCGCGTGCTGTTTCGCAACACCCGCGCCGCCGTGCGTGGTTTCCCGGAGCGCGATCTGCACCCCTACCCGCTGCCGCAGCCCGAGGAATACCAGGACCTGCCCGGCGAGCAGGCCGAGCTGTATCCCGAGCTGGGCTACGCCGGCGATGACGGGGAAGCCCGCTGGTGGCGTTTCGACCCGCGCGTGGAATGGCTGATCGACACCCTCAAGCTGCTCCGGCAGCACAAGGTGCTGGTCATCTGCGCCCATGCCGAGACCGCACTGGACCTGGAGGAAGCCCTGCGCCTGCGTTCCGGCACCCCGGCCACGGTGTTCCACGAGGGCATGAGCATCCTCGAGCGCGACCGCGCTGCCGCCTATTTCGCCGATGAAGAGTTCGGCGCCCAGGTGCTGATCTGTTCGGAAATCGGTTCCGAAGGCCGCAACTTCCAGTTCGCCCATCATCTGGTGCTGTTCGACCTGCCGGCCCACCCGGATCTGCTGGAGCAGCGCATCGGTCGTCTGGACCGCATCGGCCAGAAGCATCGCATCCAGCTGCATGTGCCCTACCTGGAAGGCACTGCCCAGCAGCGCCTGTTTCAGTGGTATCACCAGGCGCTGAATGCCTTCCTGGCCACCTGCCCGACCGGCAACGCCCTGCAGCAGCAGTTTGGTGCCCAACTGCTGGAACAGCTCAACGGCGGCGACGACAAGCCCTGGCAGGCACTGCTCGACGAAGCCAGCGCCGAACGCGAGCGCCTGGAAGCGGAAATGCACAGCGGCCGCGACCGTCTGCTGGAACTCAATTCCGGCGGCTCCGGCGAGGGCGAACAGCTGGTCGAGGCGATCCTCGAACAGGACGATGAATTCGCCCTGCCCATCTATATGGAAGAGCTGTTCAACGCCTACGGCATCGACAGCGAGGACCATTCCGAAAACGCGCTGATCCTGCGCCCCAGCGAGAAGATGCTGGACGCCAGCTTCCCGCTCGGCGACGACGAAGGCGTGACCATCAGCTACGACCGCGCCCAGGCCCTGGCCCGCGAGGACATGCAGTTCCTCACCTGGGAGCACCCCATGGTGCAGGGCGGCATGGATCTGGTGCTGTCCGGCTCGATGGGCAACACCTCGGTGGCGCTGATCAAGAACAAGGCGCTCAAGCCTGGCACCGTGCTGCTCGAACTGCTGTTCGTCAGCGACGTGGTGGCGCCGCGCGCCCTGCAGCTCGGTCGCGTGCTGCCGCCGCTGGCGCTGCGCTGCCTGCTGGACGCCAAGGGCAACGACCTGGCCAGCAAGGTGAGTTTCGAGACCCTCAACGACCAGTTGGAAAGCGTGCCGCGCGCCAGCGCCAACAAGTTCGTGCAGGCCCAGCGCGATTTGCTTAGCCAGCAGTTCAAGCTGGCCGAGGACAAGATGGCGCCGCGCCACGCCGAGCGTGTCGCCGACGCCCGACAACGCTTCACCGCCGAGCTGGACGAAGAGCTGGCCCGTCTCGTCGCCCTGCAGGCGGTCAACCCGAGCGTGCGCGACAGCGAGATCGAGGCGCTGCGTCGCCAGCGCGAGGACGGCCTGAGCTACCTGGGCAAGGCCTCGCTGCGCCTGGAAGCCATTCGGGTGCTGGTGGCGGGCTAAGCCTCGCCCCCGACGACGGCGATGCCCTCTGTAGGAGCGACTTCAGTCGCGACC
>DATJDB010000277.1:0-1620 GCA_035497635.1 Pseudomonas sp.
GGTTACACCTTCGCCAACGTCAACGGCGTGCCGGAGACCCACAGCGACGACAACTCGGTCACCGTCACCTTCGTGATCGATCCGGGCAAACGCGCCTACGTCAATCGCATCAACTTCCGTGGCAACACCAAGACCGAAGACGAAGTGCTGCGCCGCGAGATGCGCCAGATGGAAGGCGGCTGGGCCTCCACCTACCTGATCGACCAGTCCAAGACGCGTCTTGAGCGTCTGGGCTTCTTCAAGGAAGTCAACGTCGAGACCCCGGCGGTTCCGGGCACCGACGACCAGATCGATGTGAACTACAGCGTCGAGGAGCAACCCTCCGGTTCGATCATGGCGAGCATCGGTTTCGCCCAGAACTCCGGCCTGATCCTTGGTGGTTCCATCAGCCAGAACAATTTCCTGGGCACCGGCAACCGGGTCAGCCTCGGGCTGACCCGCAGCGAATATCAGGAACGCTACAACTTCAGTTTCCTGGACCCGTACTGGACCCCGGACGGTGTCAGCCTGGGCTACAACGCGTTCTACCGTAGCACCGACTATGACGAGCTGGATTACAGCATCTCCAATTACTCGGTGAACAGCCTGGGTCTGGGTCTGACCTTCGGCTACCCGATCAGCGAGTACTCGCGGCTCAGCTATGGCCTGTCGGCGCAGCAGGACGAGATTCATACCGGCTACAACACGGTTGATGAAATATTCGATTTCATCGCTGCCGAAGGTGACAGCTACACCAACTTCAAGGCCAACATCGGCTGGTCGCAGTCGGCGCTGAACCGCGGGATTCTCGCCACTCGTGGTCATTCCCAGAGCCTCTATCTGGAAGCGAGCCTGCCGGGCAGCGACCTGTCGTTCTACCAGATCGACTATCGCGGGCAGATCTTCGCCCCCTTGGGTGACAAATTCGCGCTGCGTTTCCATACCCAGCTTGGCTATGGCGACGGTTACGGCGACAGCGAGGGGCTGCCGTTTTACGAGCACTATTACGCTGGTGGCTTCAACTCGGTGCGCGGCTTCGAGGACAGCAGTCTGGGCCCGCGCAGCACGCCGAATGCGGCCGATCCAGATCAGGATCGTCTCCCCTTTGGTGGCAACGTACTGATCCAGGGCGGCGTCGAGCTGCTCTTCCCCTTGCCGTTCGTCAAGGACCAGCGCTCGCTACGCACCACCCTGTTCCTGGATGCCGGCAACGTGTTCGACACCAACTGCAGCGCCGCCCAGAAGCGCCGCAACGATCCGAGCTGCGACATCGATTTCAGCAACATGGCCAGCTCCGCCGGGGTCAGCCTGACCTGGATTACCGCGCTGGGCCCACTCAGCTTCAGCCTGGCCAGGCCGCTTCGCGAGCCGGATGATTCCGATACCCAGGTCTTCCAGTTCTCCCTTGGCCAAACCTTCTGATTCAACCAACCCTGGAGTACAACGTGCGTAAACTGACCCAGCTGGTTTTCCTGGCTACCGCCCTGGTGGCCGCCCCGGCTTTCGCCGAAATGAAGATTGCCGTCCTGAACTACCAGATGGCGCTGCTCGAGTCCGATGCCGCCAAGCGCTATGCCACGGAAGCCGAGAAAAAGTACGGCCCCGACCTCAACAAGCTGAAGACCCTGGAAAGCGACGCCA